>NZ_JBAWSW010000024.1:0-45052 GCF_037104745.1 Bacillus sp. FJAT-53060 | reverse complement strand
CTCAAAAAGCTAGCAAACTGGACATGGAAAGGACCATGTCCAGCGTAAGACAACTGATAAATTTTATCAAAATAAGTGAAAACCCCACTTTTACTTGAAGTAAAGGTGGGGTTTGTCTACGGTCTGAGAAAGGCTGATAAAGCCTTTCCTTTTCATTTATACTATGTAAAAATGCGAAATGGTTGTCCAACCGGAAGCACAGTACGGCCAAAATGCGTATTGAGTACAACGGCTGCAGAACCATAAAACGAAAGAAGAGAAATGATGAGTTCTGAAATGCCTGCAATGGTATGCGTAACATCATACATCACACCAAACGAGCTAAGGGACAGGCCAATGAATAAGAAATCAATAAAGACGAAAATCATAAATAACACTTTATGTGTTTCCATTGCAACGATTGTCATAAATAAGCTAAAAATCAAATAACCAATAAAAGCAAAACCTAGTTGTTTTGGATCCGCAGCTCCCGCAAGCGTTTCCCCAAAAACGCCAGCTTGAATGAGCCAAGTGGTTCCAACGCCCATCCAAAAAAGACCGAATGCACCGAAAGCAGTGGCGCCAAAAATATTACGATGCTTTGAATCTTGTATGGACGCAATAAGCTGTGCGATTCCTCCAAGGAAGATAGCCCAAGGTAAGATAAGGGAAGTGCCATCTGTTATTCCTAGTTTTTGTGAGGACGCAACGAGCGTCACCATTGCCAAACCAAACAAACCAAGTGGTGTTGGGTCTGCAATTGATAATCGAATTGCTTGAACATTCTGTTTTTCCATAATGACCTCCTACAATTTGCACTTACAAAAGATACTCGAATTCGATAGAAACGTCAAGCTCTTTTTTAGTAGACACTTGCAACGTCTACCAAATAAATCTATATTTAATACATATAATTTGTAATAGAAAAAGAGGGATAGAATGAGTAAAGGCTTAGCTGGTAAAACAATTGCCATTTGTGGAACGAGAAAAACAGAGGAAATGCGTACACTTGTTGAAAAGCAAGGAGGACAAGCCGTTATTCGTTCTCTTCAAGGAACAGTGTTTTTAGCAAAAGAGGAGTTACAGCCAGGCATCGAAACCTTTGTGAAACAAGGAGCCGATTGGGTGATTTTAACAACGGGCATCGGCACAGATACATTAATTGAAAGTGCCGAAGAGCTAAATCTTGGAGATGCATTTATGAACATTTTATCAAATGCCCGCATCGCTTCAAGAGGGTACAAAACCTTTGCTGCTTTAAAAAAACGTGGCATTCAGCCAGACGTCTCTGATGAAGATGGAACCGTTCGTGACCTCATCTCAAAGCTTGAAGACAAAGCGTTTCAAGGTAAACGAGTCATGGTGCAGCTTCACGGCGAAAATGCGCCAGCTCTCATCCAGTTTTTACATGATAAGGGGGCAGACGTTTTGCCGCTGTTACCGTATCAGCATACGCCTCCTAAACCAGAGGCTGCTGTAACTTTGCTTCAAGAAATGAAAGAAAGAAAGGTTCATGCCGTCTGTTTTACGACCGCTGTCCAGGTTCATGCCTTTTTCAAACTAGCAGCAAAATGGGGCAGAAAAGAAGAACTGCAAGATCTATTTGAGCATCATGTGATGCCTGTGGCTGTCGGGAAAGTCACATCTGAAGCTTTAAAAGAAGAGGGAGTAGACCGCATTCTTGCCCCGTCACTTGAGAGAATGGGTGCAATGATTTTGGAATTATCCCAATATATGAAAAAACAATCGACACACTCATAGAAAAAACGCCTTTCACAGTATGAGTGGAAGGCGTTTTCGTTAGTGTGTCCGTTTTCGATTCGTGCTGGTTTTTTTCAGTACGAAATACAGAACGATAAGGACGATGGCAATGGCCATCATAGGTGTTGTATAAGCGTGGGCAACACTTTGAATGTGATCCCACTTTGTCCCAAGTTGCATACCGAGATAAATAAATAAGATGGACCAAGGGATCGCAGCTAATCCCGTCAAGAGAACAAATTTGAAAAATGGCATTTTGGCAATGCCCGCTGGAATCGAGATGGCATGGCGTACAACAGGGATAAAGCGTGCTGTAAACACCACACCGGTTCCATACCGATCAAACCAGCGCTCTGCAGTGGCAATATGATGCTCGTGGATGAATAAATATTTCCCGTACTTTTTTAAAAAAGGTCTACCGCCGTAAAGACCAATCCAGTAAATAAAACACTGGGCGAGCGTTCCTCCAATGACTCCAGCAACGACAGCCCCAACAAAACCAATGGTTCCTGTTGATACCATATATCCTCCATAGGCAAGAACAATTTCACTCGGAATGATTTCAATCATCAGTCCAATTGCAACCCCTATGTATCCAAGGCTTGTCAGCCAGGTTAAAATTTCATGAAAAAAGGTTCCCATTTATTTCACTCTGCCTTTAAATACGAATTTCTTAAAACATCTTTATAAGAGCCTATGCTTGTTTTGCTTCTCTCATGAGTATGCTTGGTATATACTCCTCTACTGATTCTTTCTAAAAAACAGAAAAAATCGATGGAGTTAAAAGATACATGCCCATCACGGCTAAATCGGAAGGCGTCTCATGAATGGCTGGCTTTTCCACCAAGTCTGTGACTTCAAACACACGACCTTCTAATCTAGCTGGTCTTATCATACCATACTTCTGACATCTAGACGATCCACTTTCTCTCACCTCTGTTTGTTTGTCTTCATAGACTTCCATGAGCTGAGAGAGGGCGGGCTTGTCTGATACCATTACATCATGTCGACGATAGGCAGCATTTCCTTTGGCTGTGCTTTAGTAGCTGGTAAAAAACGTGTACCTAATCCGGCTGCGGGAATCACGGCTTTTTTGATGTTCATTGAATCAACGCTCCATTTCTGATGGTTTATTTCCTGTTTGAAAGACCCAAACAAGGCTTCCAGTAAAAGAAATAAGGGTGGCACCGCTTTATTAATGAATAATGAAAAAACTTGTAATTATATTGACATATAAGACAAGAAAGGTTAGAAGACATACTTTCCCATTGATCCATTCTCACTTGTCAGCTCTTTTTTCACTTGAACCGTCCATTTTCAATTCCAAATGTAGCTGTTCAGCATCCTTGCACTATAGGAAAGTCATTGTGCAAGGAAATGGAGGACAAAGCAGAAAGCACCTCAACAAATACTTCTTGTGCACTAATAATGCCAAAAATTATCTAAAGGTATGCATAAAAAGCGTTCAGCTTGATGAGCTGGACGCTTCTTTTCCATATTGGACGGCTTCTAATAAAAAGTCAGCTAGATGAACGGCTCTCATGCTGGGCGTGTGCCCTGATCGTTTGATGCCTGCAACCATTTGCAACTGACAGCCTGGATTAGATGTAACAATCGCGGCTGCTGTTGTATGACTTGCTTCAGTCATTTTATGATCTAAAATTTGCATCGACATCTCTGGCTGTAAGATGTTGTAAATACCTGCTGAGCCGCAGCATCGATCTGCATCCTTCATTTCTCTAAACGTCACACCTTTTATTGCTTTCATGAGCACTCTTGGCGCGCTTATTACACCCATTCCATTTCGTAAATGACAGGAGTCTTGGTAGGTGATGACTTGCTCTGGCAAGGCCAATGGCGTGCGATGATGAAACTGAAGCTCCACAAGTATGTCTGATATATCCGTTATTTTCTTCGAGAAGGTTTCACTTCGCTTTTGTAAATTTGGATCATCCTGAAGCAAATGATCGCAATCACTTAAAAAGGCACCGCACCCGCCTGCATTCATGACAATGGCATCTACATCCGTTTCTTCAAATGCTTCAATATTCCGTTTTGCTAACTGTTTCGATTGCTTTTTTTCACCACTATGGCCATGGAGCGCTCCGCAGCACGTCTGTTTAGGAGGGATGACAACGTCGCAGCCTGCCAGCTGCAGGAGATGGATCGTCGCTTCGTTTGTGCTAGAAAAAACCGTGTCCATTAAACAGCCAGAAAAAAATGCCACACGTTTTCTTGTTGGACCAATGGCTTTGTATTCATTCAAACGGCTTTTCTTTTGATGCGGTACCTTTGGGAGAGCATATTCCATCAACTGTAAATGGGAGGGAAGCACCTTCAGCATGCCAGTTTTGCGGGCGGCTGTTTGCAGACCGGATGTTTGATAAAACCTTAGTAACCCTGCGGCTTGTCGCATACGACTTTGTGAAGGGAAGAGACCTTTAAAAACAGCACGCCTCATCAAATGAATAGGGAACGATTGTTTTTTATGCTGCTGAAGGATGTCTCTAGCATCTTCAAGTAACCGCCCATACTTGACGCCAGAAGGGCAGACCGGTTCACATGCACGGCAGCCAAGACAAAGATTAAGCGAATGTTCAACATCTTCACCTGGCTCAATGACGCCGTCTCTTACCGCCTTCATTAAAGCAATTCGCCCCCGGGGTGAATGCGTTTCTTGTTGGCCTGATTCAATATAAGTAGGGCAGGAAGGGAGGCAGAAGCCGCATCGCATACAATTGAGCAGCTCTTTTTCATCCATTTGCTGCTGGAACTTTTGCTGAATTTGTTTGTTTTCAAAAGAAGAGGTCATGAGATCACCACCCGCTTTCTTACTGCTTTTCCAAACACTTTATCAGGGTTCATGATATTTGTTGGGTCCAGTGCCTCTTTAATCGCTTTCATTGCAGCGATTCCTTCTTTTTTGACCTTCAGCTCCAAATAGGGGGCTTTCATCAGACCAACTCCATGTTCACCGGTAATAGTGCCGCCAAGCGACACTGCCTTTTCAAATATGGCCTGAAAGGCTTCTTCCACGCGTTTCATTTCTTCTCCATTCCTTGCATCCGCCGCACAAGTGGGGTGTAAGTTCCCATCCCCAGCATGCCCAAACGTACAGATTTTGACTTGATACATTTGACCAATTTCTTCGATCGCACGAACCATGTTGGCAATCTCAGACCGAGGTACTGTCGCATCTTCTAAAATCGTTGTGGGGCTTAACCGGGCAAGGGCTGATAAAGCGGAGCGTCTTGCCGTTAATAGCGCATTAGCCTCTTCTTCAGAATGTGCAATATTCACTCTTTTTGCCCCGTGTTGCTCACAGACTTGCGCCATTTTTTGTATATCACGTGAAACAGCCTCGGGGATACCGTCCTGTTCGATTATTAACACCGCTTGAACTTCAGTAGGCAGCCCGATATTCGCAAAATCCTCAACCACTTCAAGGGTAGGCTGATCCATAAATTCTAATGTAGCAGGAATGATACGCTCAGCAATAATGGCAGAGACAGAAGTAGCGGCTTCTTCTAAACTTTCGTATAAACAAAGCATCGTTTGTTTTGTTTCTGGAAGCGGCAAGAGCTTCATCGTTGCTTCTGTGACAATTCCGAGTGTTCCTTCTGAACCAACGAACAATTGATTCAAATCATATCCAGCCACGTCTTTTGCAAGTTTACCACCAGTTTTGATGATGTCACCATTTGGCAGAACCACTTCAAGTCCAAGAACATAATCTCTTGTCACACCATACTTTAATCCTCTTAAGCCCCCTGAATTCTCGTTAATATTTCCACCTAATGTAGAGATTTTCATAGAGCTTGGATCAGGTGGATAGAAGAGGCCTTTTTCCTCTACTTGACGAATAAGCTCCTGCGTAATTAAACCTGGCTGCACCGTTGCGGTGAGGTTTTCTTCATCAATTTCTAATAATTGATTCATTCTTGTAAACAGGATAACAAGTCCTCCTTGCGTCGGACATGTTCCTGCGCAAAGATTGGTTCCTGATCCTCTCGGTACGATCGGCACATGGTATGATCCGCACAGCCTGACAATTTGCTGCACTTCCTCTACCGTGTAAGGGCTCACAATTGCATCTGGCATATGCTGAAAATTAGGCGTCGCATCATAAGAGTAAGCAAGACGATCTGCCTGATTGTCTTGTACATAAGACGCTCCGACGATCTCTTTTAATTTGCTTGAAAATTCAGAATCTAACATGTTCAATCACTCCCACTCATTTGACGTGTCGTTTCTTTCAGTATAAAAAAAGAATCGTCTGATGACTATGGACGATTCTACAAAATATTAGGCTGTTTTACTGGTTTTTTTGTATTATGTTCTAACAGCATCAACGCTAAATAAAAGAGCATCGCATCTTGCATTCGTTTTGGATCAAGTGTGGTTAAATCTTGGATACGCTTTAACCTGTAATGCAGAGTATTAATATGTACATGCATGGCTTCAGCTGCATGTTTCAATGAGTAATCTGATGTCAACAGCATTCGCAATGTTTTCACCAGTTCAGGATAGGGGAGAAGAGGCCCAATTGTTCGATCAATAAACATTTCTTTCGTTTCCTGACTGACTTCCTCGATAAAAAGTTCAAGCGTCAAATCTTCATCAAACACGATCGGCGTATCAGCATGCGCCAATTTTAATGCACGAAAGGCTTGATGAAAGGATTGCTTCATCAAGTGAGAAGCCGCTGGTTTTCCCGCACCAATCAACATCTTCGACGGGTAAACCGCTGCGAGTGAGGCATAAATATGAAAAAGGCGCTGCTGCAATGCTTCACGACCATCCGCAGTTGTTTGTAGCATCAGCAAAAAGCGTGCATGTCCCCAGCGCACAATGATCTCCTGATTGGTGAGGTGCAGCATGGCCTTCATCGCTTTATATTGATCCTGCTTCATAAACGATTCATTCTGACAATCGATCAATACCACAACACGCGGCTGTTCAACATCAATTTGAAGCTGCTTTGCCTTTTCAGTTATATCCATACATGTCTCCGGCAGATGAAGCCAGTCAAACACAAACGCTTCCAGATGTCGTTCATCTGTTTCAGTCTCTTGAAAAAATTCATGTTCTTGAATGAGTAGCTCCGTCATTTTCCGTAAAATTTCACCAAAAGGGGACACATGCAGAGGATTTCCTGTCATCCCAATCACACCAATGACCTTTTGCTCAAAGTAGATTGGCAAATTGATGCCGGCTTT
This sequence comes from Bacillus sp. FJAT-53060, assembly GCF_037104745.1. Taxonomy (NCBI): domain Bacteria; kingdom Bacillati; phylum Bacillota; class Bacilli; order Caryophanales; family Bacillaceae; genus Bacillus; species Bacillus sp. FJAT-53060. The sequence goes on along the minus strand of NZ_JBAWSW010000024.1, from coordinate 38,093 downwards.
AATTCCTTTCATATGCTGCTCATCCTGCTTTGTGAGGATTCGTTTCTGCCCTTCAAAGAATGTGAGGTATGCGCCTTCATGAAATTGGCCAATGCGCGTTTCATCAGTTGCCGCGATGATGGTACCGTTTGTTTGTGCGATAATGATTTCCTCAGTTAGCACCTTTTTGACTTCGTTTACGATTTTTTCTGCCAGTGTCATTGTGAGCAAAACGTACCCCTCCCAAATGTTTTGTTTTACACTATGATACCATCATATGCCCAGACATATCTTTCTTTTCGTGTGTTATGCTAAAATAATAAATGCAAATGAAGTTGATGAAAGGGGACATAGTCATGTCGTTGCAAAATCTCTTACAATATTTACTAAAAGAAGGGCAACCGCTGACAGACTTTGAATATGAAGAAGCGATGCGTCAAAAGTGGCCCATAGAAGGGGCAAGAATTCAAGAAGAAGCACGCTTCGGCGATGTATATATAGAGCGTGTCGACAAGGAATCAGAGGAAATGATTCAAACAGAAGCCTCATCATTTTTAAACACACCGCTTACATATGTGAAAATTCATCAAAAAGAATTCATTTATATTGAATCGAAGTGGTTTGATGTGGTGAAAGTCGATGGATTAGCCATTGAATGGGATGAAGTATTTCAAACATATACTGTGTTATTCGGATTAAAACGTCCTAAAAAAGACATGGTCTTTCTAAAAGAAATGCTGTCTCAAATGGAAGGAGCCCAGCTTCAATTTAATGGACAAGACGGTTTATTCGATGTAAATATACAGCTTCTTGAGCTGGAGGAGATCGATGAAGATAGTTCTTTGATGGACGTCATATCGGCAGTGTACCGATTTTTGTTCCGCATGATCATGCAGCTTGAGATGAATGAATCAAAAAACGGCTCAAATTCCTGAGTCGTTTTTTACTAATTCCTCTTACATGATCATCGGGTTGTTTCCTTCTCTTTTCTCCTTTTCTATAAAAGCGTATAATAGAGAAAAGATAAAAGAAAGGACTTTAACTTCTATGAATCAGTCAAACAATCAATTTACCAATATTTCTAATTTTAGAGAGGTAGGGGGACTTCAAACAACAGATAAAATGATGATCAAGCAGGGCATGATTTATAGATCCGCGGATTTATCCCGTCTGACGAAACAAGACATCGTGTTGTTCTCGAAGCTGGGAATTCAAACAATTTGTGACCTCCGCTCAACGTCAGAACGTAAATCACACCCATCAAAGATCAAGGAACTGGACAAAATTGTCCATATTCCTATGCAGCCTGACAATATGATGCCAAGCAAACGGACCATGTTTCGTATGCTGACAACAGAAGGGAAATCTCTCTCGTTTACGCCAATAATGAAAGATTTATACCAGCGCATGCTCACCGAGCGTAAAAAAGAGATCCAGCAGGTGTTTACACTACTGTCAGACGAGAAAAATTATCCACTTATGCTTCACTGTACGAGCGGAAAAGACCGTACTGGGTTTTTATCTGCTCTTATTCAATTAACAGCAGGTGTACCGATACCTACCGTTTTAAGTGAATACATGCGTTCAAATGAAGGGGTTCAAATGCTTGTCAAAAGGCAAGAACGTTTTATTCGGATGATGAGTTTATACCGGGTATCAAAAGAACAGATTCAGCCGCTGCTCGGTGTGCAGCAAGATTATCTTGAGGATGTGCTGAAAGAGATGATGGATACCTACGGAAGTGCAGAGCGGTATTTAATTGAATCCTGCGAAGTACCTGAAGCTCAGCTGAATGAAATGAAAAACATCTTGCTTACACCATCTGCTGGCATTTCATCACCAAACGAAGAATAAACTTCATGTGAGGTGATGCAAAATCATGGTGAAAAAGATCAGTATCATGTTTCTGACACTTGCTTTCATGTTTGTTTTTTTATTCATTCCATCTAGCAGTCTGGCTCGTCCAATCACGAAAAGAAATCTTGAAGGAAGTAAAGAGATGCGCGCGGTTTGGATTGCATCCGTCTATAACTTAGATTGGCCATCAAAGAAAGGACTGCCAGCCAAAGAGCAAAAGCAGGAGTTCATTCAACTGTTAGACGAGATCAAAGCGATGAATATGAACGCCGTTATCATGCAAATTAAACCAACCGCAGATGCTTTTTATCCTTCGGAATTCGGACCGTGGTCAGAATATTTGACTGGGACGCAAGGGAATGATCCTGGGTATGACCCGCTTCAATTCATGATAGAAGAAGCACATAAACGCAACCTGGAATTCCATGCTTGGTTTAACCCTTATCGAATCACAATGAATCATACTGACCTCAGCCGGTTATCAGCCGATCACCCTGCAAGAAAACATCCTGATTGGACCATTGCCTACGGAAATCAGCTTTACTACAATCCAGGTATTCCTGACGCTCAGAACTTTATTGTAGGCGGCATAGAAGAAGTCGTGAAGAATTATGATATTGATGCTGTTCATATGGATGATTATTTTTATCCGAATAAGATTGTCGGTGTGCCATTTCCAGATCAAGAAACGTATGAAACATACGGTAAAAAAGCATTCACACTTATAGAAGATTGGCGAAGACATAATGTAAATCAATTGGTACAGCAGATCAACGACACCATTAAAAAAGAAAAGCCCTATGTGAAATTTGGCATTAGCCCATTCGGTGTATGGCGCAATATAAAAGATGACCCGACTGGTTCAAACACCACAGCTGGTATGACCAATTACGATGATTTGTATGCTGATACAAGGGAGTGGATTCACAAGCACAATATCGACTATGTGACCCCGCAAATTTACTGGAGCATTGGCTTTCAGGCAGCTTCCTATGACGTGCTAGCGAAATGGTGGTCAAATGAAGTGAAGGGAAAGCCCGTTCACTTATACATTGGTCAAGCGACTTATAAAATCAACCAAAACAGTGATCCTGCTTGGTCTGACCCCGAGGAGTATTTTCGCCAAATCGAGCTGAATCGACTCTCTCCACTCGTGCAGGGAAGTATGCATTTTAGTTTAAAGGATATCAATCGTAACCCCTTGAAAGTAAAGGATCGACTAATAAATGAGGCATATAAGAAACCAGCTATCATTCCTGAAATGCCGTGGCTTCAAGAAAAAGTACCAAAAAAACCGATCATCTATTCTGTGAAAAAGAGAGCGGACGGCTCGACTTTACAGATTCAACATGACCGGCATTCTACTGCATCCTATTATGCAGTCTATCGATTGACGAATAAGGGGACATACGAATTACTGCAAACGGTCAGAAAAGAAAAAGGCTCGCTGACAACTGTCAAAGGCCTTTTAATGAATCAGAAAAAAAGTGATACCTACAAAGTCACGGCCCTCAATCGCCTTCACCAGGAAAGCAAACCATCTACCAAAACAGTGAAATATCGAAAAAAGCATGAATGAGGGATTTTCCTTCTTTCATGCTTTTTTCAGTTTCACTTTTTCTACTATTCTTGTTTTAATTTTCTGAATTCAATTATGCTTGGCATGAAGCAGCTCCCTAATTAATAAATATGATAGAAAAGAGCCAAAGGGGGAAGCAAGATGGATTTTGAATTAACGAAAGAACAACAAATGATCCGCCAGATGGTCAAAGAATTCGCTAAAACAGAAATTGCACCGCTCGCTCAAACGATTGATGAACAGGCAGAATTCCCTGTCAAAACATTTCAAAAAATGGGGGAGCTAGGCCTCATGGGCATACCCTTTCCTGAGAAATATGGAGGGTCTGGAGGAGATACGATATCATATGCGCTAGCGGTAGAAGAGATTGGAAAGCAGTGTGCAAGTACAGGTCTTAGCTATGCCGCAGCTGTCTCATTAGGCGCAAGCCCTCTTTATTATTTCGGTACAGAGGAGCAAAAGATGGATCATCTTGTCCCGCTTGCTTCTGGAACAGCAATCGGCTCATTTGGATTAACAGAACCAAACGCAGGATCTGATGCAAAAGGAACAAAAACAAAAGCGATCAAAGACGGACAAGAATATGTGATCAGTGGGGAAAAGTGCTGGATTACAAATGCCAACTTTGCCAGAACCATTATCGTCACCGCCGTTACGAATCATGATGATCACGGCCGTCCAATCATCTCAGCCTTTATTGTGGAGCAAGGTCAAAAGGGGCTATCGATTACAAGTCCATATGACAAAATGGGGGTGCGCGGTTCAGATACTGCTGAAATCATTTTAGACGAAGTGCGTGTCCCAGCGCATCATATATTAGGTGACCCAAACAAAGGATTCAAGCAGTTTTTATATACATTAGACGGTGGACGAATTTCGATTGCCGCCTTATCTGTTGGGATCGCGCAAGCTGCACTTGATGCATCGCTTTCCTATGCAAAAGAAAGAAAGCAATTTGGCCAAACCATTTCATCCTTTCAAGCCATTCAATTTAAGCTGGCGGATATGGCGATGCAAATAGAGCTTGCCAGACAAATGGTATGGAAAGCCGCATGGCTAAAAGATCACGGCAAGCCGTTTACAAAAGAAGCAGCTTATGCCAAGCTTTTTGCGTCTGAAATGGCGACAAAAGCAAGTCTTGATGCGGTGCAAATTCACGGCGGAACAGGCTACATGAAAGAATGCGGTGTGGAACGACTCGTCCGAGATGCCAAGCTGATGGAAATCGGGGAAGGGACATCTGAAATTCAGCGGCTGGTCATCGCAAGACAGCTGTTAGCTTAACGCCCTACTAAAAGCGCTTACTATTTATGAGGGAGGAAAGCAATAATGTCGATTCATCCACAAACGATCGGCTCCCTATTACGAGAGAAAAAGGAGCAACACCCAGCACATGAAGCCATTGTTTATCCAGAACGTTTTTTACGTTATTCATACGAAGCGTTTTATAAAGAGGTCAAGGAAACAGGAAAGGGACTAATGTCATTAGGGGTTCAAAAAGGTGATCATATCGCCATCATGGCACCAAATGTACCTGAATGGCTCATCCTGCAATTTGCCTGCGCCTCCATTGGAGCTGTTCTTGTCACCGTGAATACGAATTTTCAATCACAGGAACTCACTTATTTATTGAAGCATTCTGATAGCAAAATGCTGTTTATAGTAGATGGATTTAAAGAGACATCCTACGTCAAGATGCTTAAAGAGATGATCCCAGAGCTTCAAACAGCGAGGCCCGGTGAGCTCACGTCTGCACCATTTCCTTATTTAAAAAGCTGCGTGTATATTGGCCAAAACAACGTACCAAACGGCATGAGTGGGTGGGACAGTATTCAAACTGCTGCCAAAAGGACCGAGGATCATGAATGGGAGAAACGAATGAATGAGCTAGTGCCTGATGACGTCATAAATATGCAATACACGTCAGGGACAACCGGCTATCCAAAAGGGGTGATGCTCAGCCATACAAATATCGTCTGCAATGCCAGTCAAATTGCAGATTGTATGAAATTAACCCGTAGAGACCGTATGTGTATTCCTGTTCCTTTCTTTCATTGCTTTGGCTCCGTGCTAGGCGTGCTTGCCTGTTTTACAAAAGGAGGAACAATCATCCCAGTTGAATCCTTTCACCCAGAGCGTGTGCTGCACACAGTTGAAAAAGAGAAGTGCACCGTTCTTCACGGCGTTCCGACGATGTTTATCGCAGAGCTTGATCATCCGAATTTTCACCATTACGATCTGTCCACATTACGTACGGGCATTATGGCTGGCTCGCTCTGCCCATCCCATGTGATGAAGGCAGTCATTGAAAAAATGGGACTGAGGGAGCTTACGATTGCCTATGGCCAGACAGAAAGCTCACCTGTCATTACCCAAACAAGAACTGATGATTCATTTGAAAGGCGAGTTCAAACGGTTGGGCGTGCTCTTCCTCACATCGAAGTTAAAATCGTCGCACCAGGCACACCTGATGAAGTGCCAAGGGGAGAGCAAGGGGAACTGTGTACAAGAGGCTATCATGTCATGAAAGGCTACTATAAAAACGAAGAAGCAACAAGTGAAGTCATTGATGAGGACGGTTGGCTTCATACAGGGGATTTAGCTGTGATGGATCATGACGGCTATGTGAAAATCACAGGCCGGCTCAAAGATATGATCATCAGAGGCGGCGAGAATATTTACCCAAAAGAGATTGAAGACGTTCTTTATACGCATCCGGCGATTCTTGACGCACAGGTCGTTGGCATTCCCGATGAGACATATGGAGAAGAAGCGGCCGCATTCATTCGACTGAAACAAGGCCGTACGGTCACGATTGATACATTAACCAGCTACTGTCAAAAGCAAATGGCTCGCTACAAAATCCCGAAATACTTTTTTATTACAGAGGAGTATCCAATGACAGCCTCAGGGAAGATTCAAAAGTTTCGACTGAAAAAACAGGCACTTAATCTAATAAAGGAGTGAAGGTAGCGATGTTTCAACAAGTACTGATAGCCAATCGAGGCGAAATTGCCCGTAGAATTATTCGGACTTGTAAACGGCTAGGGATCAAAACAGTTGCCGTTTATTCAGAGGCAGATCAGCATGCACTTCATGTGCAAGAAGCAGATAGTGCCTATGTTATCGGAGGCGCGAAAGTAGCTGAAAGCTATTTAAATATGGAGGCGATCATAGAGGTAGCCAAACAAACAAAAACAGATGCCATCCATCCTGGATATGGCCTTTTATCAGAAAATGCGGTCTTTGCTGACCGTTGTCGCAAAGAAGGAATTGCTTTTATTGGACCATCTGCACAAGTGATTCAGCAAATGGGAAATAAAATTGAAGCTAGAAAAACGATGGAACAAGCGGGCATCCCAATCGTTCCAGGTGTATCATCACCACTCTATGACGCAGACGAAGGGGTCAGTAAAGCGCAATCACTCGGTTATCCGATCATGCTAAAGGCATCGAGCGGAGGCGGAGGGATTGGCATGCAGCTCGTCCGAAATGATGAGGAGCTATATAGAGCTTTTGAAGGAAACCAAAAAAGAGCGCAAAGCTTTTTCAATGACGGTACTTTGTATATGGAGAAGGTAATTGAGCATGCACGGCACATTGAAATTCAAGTCCTCTTTGATTCCTTTGGCCATGGGGTACACCTATTTGAACGAGATTGTTCACTCCAGAGAAGACACCAGAAAATCATCGAAGAAGCACCAGCGTCCTGTCTCGACGACTCGGTGAGACATCAAATGGGACAAATGGCCCTTGAAGCAGCTAAAGCGATAGGCTATGAAAATGCAGGAACGATTGAATGTTTAGTCGATCAAGATCAACAATTTTATTTCCTAGAAATGAACACAAGATTGCAAGTTGAGCACCCTGTGACAGAAGAAATCACAAGTATTGATCTTGTCGAAGAGCAGCTGAAAATTGCTGCATTACAACCGCTTTCATTTAATCAGGAGGATATTCACCAAATTGGGCATGCCATCGAAGTTAGAATATATGCTGAAGATCCTGTCACATTTTATCCATCACCAGGTACAATCACTAGGCTTTCTACACCTGCAGCCCCATATATACGTCATGAGTCAAGCGTGACAAGCGGGAGCGTCATTACCCCATTTTACGATCCAATGATTGCGAAAATGATTGTTTACGGTGATACCCGAAAAGTCGCAATCGAACGATTAAAAGCGGCATTACACACATATGAAATAGAAGGGATCAAAACCAATTTATCGCTTTTAAGGGAAATGGCCGGATCTTCTGCCTTCTTACAGGGCAGCATTACAACCGATTTTCTGATGAAAAAAAAGGAGGAAAACCGTTCATGAAAACCGTCACGATACAAATGGCCGGAAACTTATGGAAGCTTCTGGTAAAACAAGGTGATGAAGTCCTAAAAGGACAGGAGGTCGCCATCTTAGAGTCAATGAAAATGGAAATTCCAATTGTTGCAGAAGAGGCAGGTGTAATCAGTAAAGTGTATAAGGCAGAGGGTGAATTTGTCGATGAAGGAGAGGTGCTTCTGGAGCTAACAGTATAGGAGGGAAGGCAAATGGCATTACCAAAAAGCGTGCTTATTAGGGAGGTCGGCCCGCGAGACGGACTGCAAAATGAATCAGCTTGGCTGGACACAAACGAGAAGCGAACGTGGATCGATCTGCTCGCAGCAGCCCATCTCCCTTATATTGAAGTCACATCATTTGTCCATCCTAAATGGGTTCCAGCCTTAAAGGATGCCAAACAATTAGCCCAATCCTTAAACAAAATAGAGGATATCACCTATGCAGCACTCATTCCAAATGAAAAAGGCTTAGCCCATTTTTTTGAAGCAAACCTTGATGTAGGCGCTATGTTTATTTCTTCGAGTGAAACACATAACAAAAGGAATATGAATCATTCCATACAAGAAACACTTTCCGTCATCAAACAAATGACTGCGGATTTAAAAGCAGAAAGGCGAAGCACTCGCGTGTATATTTCTACGGTGTTTGGCTGTCCTTATGAAAAACAAGTGCCGATGGACCAAGTCTTACGATTAACTGAGAGTCTACTCTCCTACGGCATTGATGAAATAGCCCTTGGAGACACCATTGGAGAAGCCCATCCTCTGCAAGTAGAAAGACAATTAGACATTTTACTTGAGCGATTTCCTGCTGATAAAATCGCTCTACATTTTCATGATACGAAGGGAATGGGACTTGCAAATATATACACGGCATTAAAGGCTGGAATCACGACATTTGATTCCTCTAGCGGCGGACTTGGCGGCTGTCCATATGCACCTGGTTCTAGCGGGAACGTGGCGACAGAAGATGTTGTGCATATGCTCCAAAAACTTGGGATTGAAACAAAGGTCGACCTTCCTACATTGATCAAAGCGGCAGAATGGATTGAAACAAAGATAGATCGAACGTTGCCTAGTCACTGCTTACGTGCTTTTCACTCTCACACTACTTCATAAAGGATGAATGACATGAACTCATTGGTTCAATTTTCTATACAAGATGGGCAGGTTGGTCTCATGACATTAAACAGGCCTGATCAAGCAAATGCCCTATCCGCTGCGATGCTAGAGGAGATCAATCAAACCATTCAAGCAATCAAACAAGATGAAAGCATCCGCTGTTTGATCATTACAGGTGCTGGCTCTAAAGTTTTTTGCGCGGGAGCAGATTTAAAAGAGCGACGGTTGATGACAGAAGAAGAAGCAAAAAAAGCCGTCCTCACAATTCAACAAACCTTTACAGAAATTGAATCCCTATCTGTGCCTGTCATTGCAGTTATCAATGGACATGCACTTGGAGGAGGTCTTGAGCTTGCACTAGCTTGTGATCTCCGCATCGCAAGAGCCGAAGCAAAACTCGGCCTGCCAGAAACAGGACTAGCTATCATCCCTGGGGCCGGGGGAACACAAAGACTCCCGCGCCTGGTAGGGCTTGGTAAAGCAAAGGAATTCATTTTCACAGGTGCTTCAATACAAGCAGAAGAAGCCCTTCAAATCGGGTTGATTGAACACATCTCTTTAGCTCATTCACTCATGAATGATGCCTTCATCCTTGCAAAACAAATCGCCAAAAATGGACCGATTGCCTTAAAAGAAGCAAAACAAGCGATTCACTCTAGTCTTGATTACGATATACACACAGGGCTGACGAAAGAATACGAGGCCTATTTACGCCTCATTCATACTGAAGATCGAACGGAAGGTCTTCGTGCTTTTCAAGAAAAACGAACGCCTCATTACAAAGGCAAATAGCAAGAAAGGGGAATGGTCATGATCGATGAGTTTGAATTAAAAAAACAGCGAATTATAAAGGGCGGGGCCGAACGATACCATCAAAAGAACAAAGAAAGAGGGAAATTATTTGTTCGTGATCGGCTTCATCTGTTATTGGATAAGGAATCTCTCATTGAAGACGCATTGTTTGCAGAATGTACGGATGAAAATTTACCAGCAGATGGTGTCGTCACAGGAACAGGACGTATGAATGGACAGACAGTTTGCGTGATGGCAAATGACTCTACCGTTAAAGCAGGGTCGTGGGGCGTCAAAACGGTCGAGAAAATCATTAGAATCCAAGAAATAGCTGAAAAGCTCAACTGCCCGATGCTGTATTTAGTGGATTCAGCTGGCGCCAGAATTACAGATCAAATCGCCATGTTTCCAGGAAGAAGGGGCGCAGGCCGCATTTTTTATAATCAAGTCAAGCTGTCTGGACGTATCCCGCAAATCTGTTTACTATTCGGCCCATCTGCGGCTGGCGGTGCTTATATCCCTGCTTTTTGTGACATCGTCGTCATGGTCGAAGGAAATGCATCTATGTATTTAGGCTCCCCGCGAATGGCCGAAATGGTGATTGGAGAAAAAGTATCACTTGAAGAAATGGGCGGGGCGAGAATGCATTGTAGCATATCTGGATGTGGAGATATATTAGCAAAAACAGAGGAAGAGGCCATTCAAATGGCACGTGATTATTTAACCTACATGCCTGCCAACTATACAGAAAGACCAAAAACGAAAACGGCAAAAGCACCTAGACCATCTAACATCTCCATCCAAGAACTAATACCAAAGGGTCAGAATACCCCCTTCGATATGTATCAACTCATTGATTTACTTATCGATGAAGGATCATTTTTTGAAATTAAAAAGCTCTTTGCCGCTGAGCTCATCACAGGTTTTGGTCGCTTAGACGGTCAGCCTGTTGGTCTTATTGCCAATCAGCCAAGATCGAAGGGCGGTGTGTTATTTCACGATTCGGCTGATAAAGCGGCCAAGTTTATTCAGCTATGTGACGCCTTTCATATTCCGTTATTGTTTCTTGCTGATATACCAGGATTTATGATTGGAACAAAAGTGGAACAAGCTGGCATTATCAGGCACGGGGCGAAAATGATCTCCGCTATGTCAGAGGCAACCGTACCGAAGATATCAGTCATCGTGCGTAAAGCGTATGGTGCAGGCTTATATGCGATGGCAGGTCCTGCCTTTGAACCGGATTGTTGTCTTGCTCTTCCATCAGCACAAATAGCTGTGATGGGGCCAGAAGCAGCAGTGAATGCTGTCTATGCGAATAAAATTGCCGCACTGCCTGCCGAAGAGAGAGCCGCATTTATACAGGAGAAACGCAAGGAATACCAGGAAGATATGAATATATACGAGCTTGCCTCTGAAATGATTGTCGATGGCGTCATCCCATTTGACCGTTTACGAGCTGAACTGTGCAATCGACTACAAGCCTATACATCAAAAGAGATGACATTTACGAGACGAAAACATCCGGTCTATCCGGTCTAAAGGAGGGTCCTAATGAACCTGAAACCAGCATGGGTACCGGAAGAGCAGATGATCAAAAAAACACGACTTGATCAGTGGATGAAATCTCTTGGTTTTTCTACGTATCACTCATTCTATCAAGCAAGTATTGAGCGGACAGATTGGTTTTGGAGAGAAGCTGAAAAGGCTGTCGGCATTCAGTGGAAAGAGCCGTATGAAGCTGCATTAGGTCAGCACTCATTCATGTGGCCGAAGTGGTATAAGGGCGGCACATTAAACATCATCGAAACGGCCGTAGACAAATGGGCAGAGAAAATAGAGACTAAACATCAACCAGCGATTATTTGGGGCAATGAAGCAGGAGAAGAAAAGAGTTGGTCTTTCCTCCATCTTCAGGAAAAAGTCAATCGCTACGCAGCTGGTTTTTTGAAGAAAGGGCTTCAAAAAGGAGATGTGGCGATCATCTATATGCCTATGCTTCCTGAAACTGTTGCCGTCATGCTTGCCTTCGCTAAGATTGGTGTGATTTTTAGTCCGGTCTTCTCAGGCTATGGAAGTGAGCCTCTTGCCGTACGCATTCGTGCTTCAGGTGCAACCATTGTCGTCACAGGGCACGAAATGACGCGCCGGGGAAAGACCATCAACATGCGAGAATGTGTGGCTGATGCGATCCAAAAAACAGATACCGTTAAAACTGTCATTGTTCATTCTTCCTCTGATACTGATTACAAAGATGACGTAAGGTTAAACGATTTATTAAAAGAACAGCCAATTCACGAAACCACCTATGTCACAAATGAAGACCCTCTAATGATCTTGTATACTTCTGGGACAACTGGCACACCAAAAGGAGCCGTCCATACACACGCAGGCTTTCCTGTAAAAGCTGCTTTTGATGCCGGTCTATGTATGGATGTTGCAAAAGGAGACCGGCTATTTTGGCTCACAGATATGGGCTGGATGATGGGACCATTTCTTATCTTTGGGGGCTTGTTAAATGGAGCCGCGATTGTTTTATATGACGGCGCACCCGATTATCCAGATGAACAGCATATCTGGTCATTCATCCATCAGCAGAAAGTCACTCATTTTGGTCTTTCGCCTACATTTGTTCGTTCTGCGATGCAGCAACATATAGCAGGGATTAAGATGACGCATGTCAAGGCCATCATTTCTACTGGTGAACCTTGGAATGAAGCGCCGTGGCAATGGCTATTTAACAAAATTGGTCAAAAGAACATTCCTATCTTAAATTACTCAGGGGGGACCGAAGTGTCTGGTGGCATTGTAGGAAGTACTCTGCTTCGCCCAATCAAACCCATTCTCTTTAATGCAGCAATCTTAGGAATGGCGGCAGATGTGTATAATGAAACAGGACAGAGCGTCATAAATGAAGTAGGGGAGCTTGTTGTGAAAAAGCCATGGGTCGGCATGACATATGGTTTTTGGAAAGAGCCGGAGCGTTATGAAGACACGTATTTCAAACGATTTGATGGTGTATGGACACACGGTGATTGGGTCATGCAAACAGAGGACGGAGAATTCCATATCACGGGCAGATCGGATGATGTCATTAATACAGCAGGCAAACGCATCGGTCCAGCTGAAATTGAATCCATCCTTGTTGGCCATCCGGCTGTGCACGAAGCAGCAGTCATCGGGGTAAATGATGAGGTGAAGGGAGAGGCGCTCGTGTGTTTCATCGTGACGGATTCACACGCTTTTGAAGAAGCCAAACTCATTCAAGAGCTTTCAGCACATGTTGGATCACATGCCGGAAAAGCGCTCACACCAAAAGAAATTCATCTCATTTCAGCTTTACCGAAAACAAGAAATGGAAAAATCGTCAGGCGTTTACTAAAAGGGGCGTATGAACAAAAACCTTTACCAGATCTTTCTTCATTAGAGAATCCGGATGTATTCGAAAGCATTTCCAATGACCTGAAAAGGAAACAAAGGCAGGAGTGATTCCTGTCTTTGTTTATTGCGCATGAAAATTCGTTCCATCTGTTGTTTCTTTGACAATCCCTGCTCGAATCACAAAATCACCGAAATGTTCATTTTCTTCTCGTTCTTTTGCGTACAGAGGGAGTAGAGAGCCAAGTTCTTTTAAAATGTCTTCCTCACCCACATTTTCTCGGTACAGTTTACTTAACCTGCTGCCGTCAAATGCGGCACCAAGATACATATTGTATTTACCACGTGATTTTCCTATAAAACCAATCTCACCTAAAGCATGACGGGCACATCCATTTGGACATCCAGTCATTCGAATGGTGATTTCTTTATCACTTAATCCGTTTTCCTCTAAAATCTCTTCAATTCTATCAATCAAACGAGGAAGGTAGCGTTCTGCTTCGGCCATCGCTAAGCCGCATGTTGGAAGAGCAACACATGCCATTGAACTGCGGCGCAGGGCAGAGTGCTGCTGACCATCTGATATACCAAATTCCTTAATCAGCTGTTCGATTTGTTTCTTTTTATGCGAAGTGACATTCCCAATGATCAAATTTTGATTCGCTGTTAAACGGAAGTCACCCGTATGAACCTTTGCAATTTCACGAATGCCTGTCATCAGCGGATAATTATCATCTGTAATACGTCCGCCTTCTACAAACATCGTATAATGCCATCTGCCATTAATACCTTTTACCCAGCCATAGCGGTCACCGTTATGATCAAAGTGATAATCCCGTGCGTCTAAAAGAGTAAATCCAAGACGGCGCTCAAGCTCTTCTTTTACATTCTCAAGTCCGAGGCGGTCCACTGTATATTTAAAGCGGGCATTTTTTCGCACAGAACGGTTTCCATAGTCACGCTGAATGGTGATGACTTGTTTGGCAATCTCAACGACCTGCTCAGGTGTACAAAAACCGATCACCTTTGCAAGCTGAGGGTAGGTCAATGTATCACCATGAGTCATGCCCATTCCACCGCCAATCGCGACATTAAAGCCAACTAATTGATTATTTTTGATAATGGCAATAAATCCTAGATCCTGCGAAAAGACATCAATATCGTTAGCAGGAGGTACTACAACGCCAATCTTAAATTTTCTTGGCAAATAGAGCGGACCGTACATCGGTTCAACCTCAGTGTCAGGCGTTGCCGCTACTTTTTCCTCATCAAGCCAAATTTCATGATACGCTCTTGTTTGAGGAAGCAGGTCATCACTTAATTTTTTTGCCAGCTCGTAAACGTCATGGTGCACGTCTGATTGGTAGGGGTTCGATGTACACATGACATTCCGATTCACATCCCCGCAAGCAGCGATCGTATCAAGCATGGTAGAATGAATGTCTTGAATGGTATTTTTCATGTTCCATTTTAAAATACCGTGAAGCTGAAAGGTTTCACGAGTTGTCAGCTTTAACGTGCCGTTTCCATATTTGTGAGCAAGCTCATCCATCACAAGCCACTGCTTGGAGGTGGTGATTCCGCCAGGCAGACGTACACGCAGCATAAATTGATAGGCAGGCTCAAGCTTTTGTTTTTGTCGTTCATTTCTCAGATCACGATCATCCTGTAAGTAGCTGCCGTGATGCTTCATCAGGCGATTGTCATCATCAGGAATTCCCGCTGAAATCGGATCAAGCATGACTTCTTTTAACGTACCCCGTAAATAATCGCTTTTTTCTTTAATGTCCTCTACGTCGCTCGGAGGTCCATCCGGCGCTGTTAATGCTTTCTTCACCATGTTGTAAAAGCTCCTTTCTTTCAAGCATCAAATCAATAGACGTCACGCTGATAGCGTTTTTGCTGCTGTAAATTAGCTAGATAGCTTTCTGCTTTGTCTTTGCTCATCGCACCTTCTTCTTGAATAATCGATAGAAGGGTATGGTGAACATCATGCGCCATATGCTTTTCATCTCCGCAAACATACACATAGGCACCTTGCTCAAGCCATTCGAATAATTCTTTACTTTGTTTCTTCATTTGATGCTGGACATATACTTTTTCCTCTGTATCTCTAGAGAAAGCAACATCCATTCTCGTTAAGACGCCGTCCTTTAACCACTTTTGCCATTCCGTTTGGTATAAGAAATCCGTCACAAAGTGCTGATCACCGAAGAATAACCAAGACTTTCCATTTGCACCGATTTCCTCGCGTTCCTGCATAAACGAACGGAAAGGGGCGATGCCTGTGCCTGGCCCGACCATAATGATCGGCACATCAGCATTATGAGGAAGTTTAAAGTTTTGGTTATGTTGAATATAAATAGGCAAAGTGTCACCTGGCTGCAGACGCTCTGCACATAAAATCGAGCAGACACCTTGGCGAGATCGTCCGTGTGCATCATATCTGACAGCGCCTATTGTCAAATGCACCTCTTCGTCGTTTGCTTTTAGACTGCTTGCAATGGAATATAGACGTGCAGGGATTTTTCTTAAAATAGACGTAAAATCTGCTGCTGTTCCTTCAAAAGGACCGAAATCACGAGCCACATCTAATAAGTCTCGGCCTGCTATATATTCTTTTAGCTTTTCTTCGTTTCCTTCTTCTAAAAGGGCATGAAGTTCTTCACATTTCTTGAATGGCGCAATCTTTTGAAGAAGAGGTTTTGTTAAGACTGTAATCTCAAAATGTGAGGTGAGTGCTTCTTTTAAAGGAAGAGTGTCTCCGTTTTTATGAACGGTGACGGCCTCTTCTGCATTCCATCCGCATGCCGATATCAGTTCATCCACTAGGACGGGATCATTTGTCGGATAAATGCCAAGACTGTCTCCCGGCTCATAAACAAGTCCTGATCCTTCAAGAGAAAGCTCCAAATGGCGGGTTTCTTTGTTAGATCCGCGGCCATTTAGATTGATATTTTCAAGCACTTCAGCATCAAAAGGATTTGTTCTTGAATATTCAGAAGATACCTTACTCATTTCTCCCGCAGCTACTTGTGGGAATGATGCTGTTTCACCTTCACTAAGAGAATATGTCACACCTTGCAGCCACTCAGAAAACGGCTCATCATAGTCAAGGTCACAGTCGACCCGGTCGAAAAGGTGCGTTCCCCCAAGTTCTTTTATGCGCTCGTCAAATTCTTTCCCCGTTTGACAGAAGAACTCGTATGAGCTATCACCTAACGAAAGAACAGAATAGCTCAAATGCTCAAGCTTTGGCGCACGTCTGCCATGGACATATTCATGAAAAGAAAGGGCATTATCAGGGGGATCTCCCTCGCCATGTGTGCTGACGATAATGAGTAAATTGCTTATTTTTTTCAGACTATTTGGTTTAAAATCTGACATAGAAGAGAGCATCACTTGAAAGTTTTTCTTTTCAAGATGCTCCGCTGTCTTTTTTGCTAAACCTTCGGAATTGCCTGTTTGTGACCCGTAAAGCACTGTCACATCTTTGCTCACAGGCTGGTCTGGAGCTACGGCAGAAGAGGCCTGAACAGAAGCTTCTAAACCGGCAAGAGCTGCCTGTGCTGATAAATAACCGGTAAGCCAAATTTTTTGTTGATCTGTTAAAGTGGGGAGCAGTTGATTGAGTAATTCTGCCTGCTCCTGACTAAACGGACTGTTCAATACATGAAGTTGCAACGATATCCACCTCACAAGGAATATAAACATAGATTAATTCGATAGGAATTATATATATAGGTTCAATTTGAACTTTACCGAAAGTTTCCCATTAAGTAAAATATATAATATTGATTGTCATGATTAAGATTCTTAATGACAAAGAATGTGCAAATAGAGGAGAGAGCATACAAAAAAGGAAAACGGTCATCCATTTCCCTTTTTTTACCTTCCTTGCTTCCTTTATAATGGTATGTCCGCCGCAATCCTTGGTAAATGTATAGGATTTAAGTGTTTCTGCTGCTTTAGAGAAGTGTTCATGCCCAATGTTGTAATGAACCTCTTCTGATACTTTTAGCGGTGCACCAAGTTCTTGTGTCATCACTTCTACTAGCTCATCCTTACTCTTTTCGTAACCGCAGACAATGTTTTACAGCATCTCCACTCGTTCATTTCGAGACGTTTTTGAGAAAGAAGGGGAGGCAGCATTAGCTGCTTTGACTGCTTTATCTAAATCTTCATTTGTTCCTAAGCTGATCGTTCCAATGACTTCCTCTGTTGCGGGATTAATGGCCTTCTATTTCTCATTGTGACATGTCTCCTTTGACCTGTGATTCAATTCAATATTTTGTTTACAGCTCATATAAAACATTACCCACTGTGGAAAATCTAAAACGAAGAAACTGCAAATGAAAAAGTTTCTGATATAATAATACGCAAAGTGGGACATATGTCCTTTTCAACATCAGGACATCTATCATTTAATGGAACTAGACAGAATAAGAAGGAGCATTTGAAAGAATGAAAGGTGTTATTTTCGCTTTATTAGGAGGCGCTTGTATTACGCTTCAAGGTGTATCCAACGCAAGAATTAGTCAAGATATCGGTACATGGCAGGCGGCAACCATCACGCAGCTGACCGGTTTTATCATCTCTCTTGTGATTTTACTGATTGTAAGGGATGGGCACTTTCGTGAATATCAAAAGGTGCAGCCACTCTATTTAATAGGAGGCGCATTTGCTGCCATCATTATTTTTAATGAAGTCACTGCGATTATATTTTCCTTGGAAAGCCATTGGAATAACAACAGGGGTCTTTCTCCTACTGTTTTTTATAATTTCTCAATGCATCCTTTTCTTTATTAACTCAGAAACAACGGTTGCATTATTAAAAGGTTCAAAAATACCGAAAAAAGAACCAAAGCCTTCGTTCCTATTATCTTTACTTGCATTTATACTTTTAGGGATAGGTTACGGAATGGTCCTCAAAGCAGAAATAAATATGAGCACAGCTGTAATCATTTTTATCGTCATAGTAATTGGAACGTATTTCTTTTTCAGTCAGCTTAGTATTTGGTTATTGAAGCTTATGAAAAAGAATAGACGATTTTATTTAAAGGGCTATCATCTTTTATCTATTTCAGATTTAACCTATCGTGTGAAGGATAACGCGAGATTATTTTTTATTGTAAGTATCGTTTCTGCTGTTGCATTTACGGCAACAGGTGTGCTAGCAGTATTCAAATCAAATATGACGGTTGAGAATACGGAATATGAAATTGAATATCTTTCTTTACCAGAAAACACGACAGAATCAGATCATATTAGGCTAATAGAAGATAGCCTAAGTGAAAGTGGCTATGATTACACAACTCAAACTTTCGAAACGATAGATACAAGATATAAATCTGCCGAAGGATTGACTCCTGTATTAATACTTTCTCAAGAGGGTTTATTAAAAAGTTTCCCGCATGTAGAGGTAGAACCACTAGAGGACAATGTAGGAATCTATTTTCTAGATAATCGCGGTTCTCGAAGCAATGCAGATATTCCCCGTTTCATAAAGCTAGTTGATTCACCAAATACAATTAAGGTGAAAAGGATTGAAGACTCGATATTATCCGTGTCAACTGCTTTAGTAGTCAATGACCAAACATTTGAGAAAATAAAAAAAACACTTAAAACTTCAACCTTTCATGGGTTTAAATACAAAAATTGGAAGGATAGTACAGAAAAAATTAGAGTTTTAGAAAGCCAGATCTTTGGTGACTATTCTCATGTTGATTTTTACTTCTTAGCTAAGGCAAATGTGTACTTCCAGACAGTTCAAATTCCTAGCCTAAGCCTATTTATTGGTTTATTTGTAGCTATTGTCTTTTTCTTTGCTGCCGGCAGCTTTTTATACTTCCGTTTGTTTACAGATTTAGAAGAAGAACGAGAAAAATATAAAGCTTTAGCCAAAATTGGTTTGACTGAGAAGGAAATGAAGAGAAGTGCCACATGGCAATTAGGGATTCTTTTCTTCCTACCGTTTATTGTTGCAGCTGCTCATACTGCCTTTGCTATGAAAGTGGTGGAACGAGAAGTGTTATTCGATATTTTCACCCCGACTATCATCACAATTATTGGGTTCTTATTATTACAGACTTTGTTTTTTATCATTGTAAGGATTAGTTATTTTAAAAAACTAACAGCATCAATTAATGATTAGGAAAATAGAAAGGAAGTTGAGAAAAAAATGAAAAAGAAAGTTGGAGTTGTGTTAACCCTGTCAGTTATTATTGGGGGATTTATAGCCTTACCAAATGAGATATCAGACCGCATAAACCCACTTGTCCCGAAAAAAGTTGTATTTGTACAAATAAATGAATCAGGAGCACCAAGAAGTCCGGCAGGGTATGACTACACTTTGACTGGCTTTACAGAGGATGGGGAAGAAACTGTAGTGACATTCTATGCAGGTCGGGAACTCAAAAAGAATGCATATTTAAAAGTATATGCAAAAGGCAGCTATATTGAAACGTGGGAGGAAGTACAGCCGGAGGCATTACCGGAAAAGGTTAAGGTGAATTTTACAAAGTAACATTTACCGAAAACAGAAATCAACCTTACAGAAGTTTTGTTAAGAATAACAATTATAGCCAAAATATTATCACCACGATGGCATTAACAAATTACATTTTTCAAACGTTTTTCATATTGATGCCCCGTGCATTTTTTAACTTAAACAGTAAGATCATGTTTTTTCATCTTTTTACTTTTGTTTAGCCATTCTTTTCATTCAGCTTTTTTAGTACAATTTGGATTCGTTTCTTTAATTTTGGTCCACTTGAATGGATATGGCTTATGGTTAATTATTTAGAACGAATGCGTTAAAGAAAATGAAATAACATAAATAAAATTGCAGGGAAAATAACTTATACCTGCAATTTTATTTATGGCAGCTTAATGTTAGTACAGATAGAATATATGAAAAATGATTAATTAAGTGAAAGCCAATTTGTTAAAATTGAGAAATTGGGCTTTTTTATATTGGAATTTCCTTAACGTTGTAAATCCGCATTTCCTGACGCTCCCGTTTTCAGATCAATCGTCTCCAAAGAACGGTTATCGTTGATAATCCATTTAAAAGGAGCCTTTTCATCAAAGGCTTTTTTTTATGCCCGTAATCGCTCGCATGATAGGCTGTACGGTCCTTAGCGACAAGATGACTATAAGCGATTTTCCGTTCAATTGCCTGCGTAAGTGATAATGCAAACGGTGCACTATCAATGACTAAAATCGATTCTGTATTTAAAAAACTAGACCTCGCATCTAAATTATATGTTCCGATAATACTTAAGTAATCATCAATGACCATCGATTTTGCATGAATGGAATACGGGCCTTCATATTCATATAAATGTACGCCTGTTTTCATCAGTTCTTTTTTCGTGCTTAAATATCCTGCAAATGCTAAAGGATTTGGCGTCGCTGTCAGGGAATTCGTGACGACCGTCGTTTGAATGTCTTTAGATAAAGGGGTGATCCTATTCTTCATTGGGCGTGTTGGTATCACATAAGGTGTCTGAATGAGAACAGAACGCTTTGCTCGGTGAGCGAGATCGTTTAACTTTTTCAACACGAGAGGACGCTTATTCAAGCGCTCCACTGGATTTGTGAAAAATGCAATCTGTTTTACAGAAGTGGCATCTTTTTCCCAATCAAAAGATGACATAACAAAAGGTTCTTTTGAACGTATGGCTTCTTGATAGGACATGAGCAACTGTTTCCGTAGTTTTTTCCCTTTTCTTGCTTTTCGTTTGGAGAACACATCTTTTGTTCTTTTCGTAAAGGGATGATTCCATTGATAAACGAAATATTGCTCCATTTCCTCTAATACTTTCCCCTTTTTGGCGTTGTAGAGTAGCACATCGCGGTCATAAGCAAAGTCTTTCGGCGGCTGATCTGCAAAGTATTTATCACCGATATTTCTTCCGCCCATCACAGCCACTCGTCCATCAGCCAAAATGAGCTTATCATGAAGGCGATTATGCCACGTCCATGGCTTGAACAAACGAAAGGGCTCATAAAAACGAATCGCCATATTCGGGTGATTCGAAACAGCATAGCGCAAATGCTTCAGAGGTCCACGAAGGCTGTGGCAGATGCCATCTAACAATAGCTGAACTTTTACTCCTCGATCAGCTGCCTCAATTAATGCACCCAGTACCCATTCGGCGGTTTTTCCTTTTTGAATGGAATAATAACTCAAACGAATTATCTTTTTAGCCTCGCGAATCATTTGAACTCTCACTTGACCCGATTCAAACCCGTCATCAAGCATCATGACTTGATTTGTGCCCTGGTCGTCTCCTGAGATAGAAGAGGCTTTATAGATGCAATGTTCTTTACATGTTTTTTGAAACGGTAAATAAAACAAGACAAATGCGGTCAAAAATACATACACCACATATAAAAGGATAAGAAAAAGTAAGAGGTGAAGCATGATGATCAGCTCCTTTGAAATCAGCACTTCTTTTTCTTAGCTTATGTTAAAAATAAAATTTCACTCATTTAGACTTCCTGCTGGAGAATATAATGCAGTAAATAACGTTCTGTTTCACTTAACATTAAATAATGGTTCATTTAATACGATTCCCCCTACATGGTCACATCTAAAATACGGATCGTTGGCAGTGAAGGAAAAGCCCAACTTTTATATCAATAAGAAAAAAAGCAGAGCCGCATCGCTCTGCTTTTTTCACATTATTCGCTTTCTTTCATTTCATTTGATGTACGTACTCGTGCATTTCCCATAAATACGACCGTAATCGCCGCAAGTGCAATCGGAAATAAAGCAATCATAAACACGTACGTAATACTTTGTGACATCGCATCGATAACTTTATTTAAAATATCAGGCGGAATTTCTGAGCGGGTACCCTCTTGGAAAATGGCTTGCGGATCGCCAATTTGAGAAGGGGCTCCTTTCATTCCGCTAAAGACATCTTCTAACCGACTCGTCAGGACATTGGTTTGAATCGTCCCGAAAATCGTCACACCTAACGTCATCCCAAGTGATCTCATAAACGAATTGGTTGAGTTTGCACTGCCGCGGTAGCGCGGAGCGAGATCATTCATTGAAGCAGATGGCAGAAGGGAGAAGCTAAAGCCGACCCCAAATCCTGATACCATCATAAAGAGCGTGAGCCACAGTCTTGTTGTATCTGGTGACATATTGGCAAGCAGGAGCATCCCAGCGAAAAATGACATCACAGAGATCGTCATAAGACGTCTAAAAGGCATTTTCGTCTGCATCGTTCCACCAATCATACTGCCAATCACTGATCCTATCATCATTGGTGTTAAAATGAAGCCTGCACTTGTCGCAGATTCACCGTACACCGCCTGCACAAAAATAGGGATAAAGACGGCAAGAATAATAAACGTTCCGCCATATAGAAACGCCAAAATTTGAGATGTCGCAAATAAACGATTTTTAAACATCCAAAATGAAATAATTGGTTCCTCAGCTTTCCGTTCAACGATAAAAAAGATTGTACCAAACACAAGAAACACGGCAAATAGTGTTATGATCTGTACAGAATCCCAAGCGTAAGATTTTCCGCCAAGCTCAAGTGCGAACATCAGGCTCACAACCGCAACGACAAGCGTAATGGCACCTGACCAATCGATTTTCTGCTTACGATGCTCAAGCGATTCCTGATAGTATCTGGCGATCAAGAACACACTGACAATACCGATTGGCACGTTAATATAAAAAACCCAATGCCAGCCGATCGAATCTGTAATAAGTGCACCTAACAGCGGGCCTAATACACTGGATAGGCCAAACACTGCACCAAACATACCTGACATTTTTCCTCGCTTTTCAGGCGGGAAGATGTCAAAGATAATCGTGAAAGCGATCGGAAGAAGTGCGCCGCCTCCAACCCCTTGAATGGCGCGATAAATAATGAGCTGATCCATCGTTTGTGCAATACCGCACAGCGCAGATCCAATTAAAAAGAAAATAAGTCCAAACAGAAAAAAACGCTTTCGACCATACATATCTGAAAGCTTTCCATAGATCGGCATACCGGCCATCACTGCCACCATGTAAGATGCGGTTACCCAAGCAAATTTATCAAAACTGCCCAAATCTGCTACGATGCTTCCCATTGCTGTTGCAACAATGGTGTTGTCCATCGCTGCCATAAAAATCCCTAACAGCAAACCGATGACAACAAAGCGAGTGGATGCCTTGCCTTTATGATCCACGTTATTCATTTCTTTTACCTCCTGCTTACGTTCTCTTCTCTTTTTTGCTATGATCAATTTAATCATTAAGTAAGAGAACATTTATCTTGATGATCAAGATAAATTGATTTTAAAGGGAGAATAACAAGATGTCAATAAAGAATGGGTCAGCAGACAGAGAGGACCTGATCATTCATACGATGAGAGGCTTGCTACACGAATGGTTTTATTCCATCAAGCGGCTGCTCAATCGCTCGGCTTGAAAAAGCAGGCTACGTCAAAAGAGAAAAAGACCCAGAGGACAAGCGAAGAGTCATCATGGTCCCATGACTGCATGATCAAGATTATTTACCACACGAATCTTACTTAGAAGAAACGTATTGTCATAAGGTAAATCCAGATCACGGATTTTCGCTCCAAAGGGTGTATACAGATGACCTTTCTTTAGATGAAACAATGGCTGTCAAAGATAGCAGTGATGTTTAGTACCAAAAGGGTATCATTATGACATTTACTATTTGAATGGATCAATAAAAAGAATGGATTCACTTATTCACAATATAAGCAAATCCATTCTAATGCTTATCTAACCTACAAACAACTCTCCCTCCGGATAACGTATTGGGCTTTTCGTTCGTTTCATAAAGATAAAAACGATGGTTAGAGTACCTATTCTACCAATAAACATAAGAATCGAAAGAATAACCTTACCTAAAAACGATAAATCCGAAGTTAATCCCATTGAAAGTCCTACCGTACCAAATGCTGAAAAAGTTTCAAAAACAATATCAATGAAAGGAGCATTTTCAGTCATTGTCAATAAAAAAATGGTGATAAACACAAAACACAAACTGATAAAGCTAATAGATAAGGCTTTAATGACAACATCATGTTTAATTGTACGTCTAAATATAACGGATTCTTTATTTCCTTTTAGAAAATGGAGGACAGAGATCAAAACGATAATCATCGTTGTTAACTTTATCCCACTTCCTGTTGACGCACTCCCAGCACCAATAAACATGAGAAGCATCATAAAAGTTAAAGAACTTTCATGCATATGTGCTATATCAAGCGAATTAAAACCCGCGGTTCTTGGTGTCACAGCTTGAAAATAAGAGGCCCAGAATTTATCAAGAAGGTTCATTGGACCTAAAGTATGGGGATTACCAAATTCCATTAAAAATATAAGTAACAGCGCAACACCATTTGTTATGAGGGTTCCTATGATCATAAGCTTTGAATGGATTGATAATAATTTGAATCTCCGTTTATTCCAAATGTCAAAAATCACTGTAAAACCAAGACCACCGATGATAAACAGGAAGGTGATGGTCATGTTAATCAGTGGATCATTTACATAGTTCATCAAACTATTTGAAAAAAGAGAAAAACCTGCGTTATTAAAAGCAGAAACGGCATGAAATAAACTGATGTATAACCCCTTAAAAAAACCATATTCCGGTATCCACCGAAATGATAATATACACGTAGCAATTAACTCAAATGTTATCGAAAAGATAAACAAAACCTTTATAAGACGTACAATACCGCCTATATTTGTCAGATTAAAAGCCTCTTGAACCAATAACCTTTCTCGTAAACCTACCTTTTTACCAAATAACAGGATGACCATGACGGCTAAGGTTAAAAAACCAAGCCCACCAATTTGTATCATCAGCATAATGACAATTTGTCCAAATAAAGTAAAGGTTGATCCGGTATCAACCACAACTAAACCTGTTACAGTCGTTGCTGACACAGCTGTAAAGATAGCATCGATGATTGAGATAGGTTCAACAGTAGAGATCGGTAGAGATAAAAGAAATGCCCCTATTACAATTACTGTAAAAAAGCCAAATAATAAAATTTGGGGCGGAGTTAATTTTACTGGTTTTTTTAAAAAATGATCATATTTAAACATTTCCTAGCCTACTTTCAACCACTTGAATTTTAATGTTATTATATAACGAATAGAGATATGATTGTCTACCCATGATTTATTTGTTTAAATAAAAAAGATTTATCGAGATTTGATAGACAACAAAAGGAGTCATTAAAATGCCAAAAAAAGAATTTGCTGTTATCGGGTTAGGACGCTTCGGCGGGAGTATATGTAAAGCATTAAGCGAAGAGGGACTTGAAGTGCTAGCTATGGATCTAAATGAAGATCGTGTAAACGAATATGCGCAAATCGCTTCGCATGCTGTCATTGGCGATTCAACAGATGAAACAGTTTTGAAAAATTTAGGAATGCGAAACTTTGATCATGTGATTGTTGCTATAGGCGAAAACATTCAGGCTAGTATTTTAACAACCATTATATTAAAAGAACTTGGAGTTAAACTGGTTACAGTAAAAGCACAAAATGATTACCATGAAAAGTTACTAAATAAAATTGGGGCCGATCGAGTTGTCCATCCAGAAAGAGATATGGGAAAACGTATAGCCCATAAAATCGTCACAAATAGTGTCATCGATTACTTGGAGCTATCTGATGAATATGGTCTAATTGAAGTTGAAGCAAACGGACATTTAGAAAATCAGTCATTACTTGACCTTGACATTAGAGCAAGATATCAAATCAATATTGTCGCTATTAAACGAGAGAAAGATGTGATTATTTCGCCGCTAGCTCATGAACAAATTCAGAAAAACGATATATTAATTGTGATTGGAGCAATGAAAGATATAGCACGTTTTGAAAGAAATGAATTACAAAGTCAATAAATCTAATTAAAAAGAAAGTCCACCATTGTAAGAACTAGGTACAATCGTACTATGGTTTGTTTCTAACTATTGATATAGGATTACAAGCTCGAGGGTGCAATGATTGTCCAATTTCATTGCACCTAAACAATTTGTATAACAACACAATGAATGGTTTGTATACGTTGTTTGAATAGGTACTTACTTCCAACGATACGTCTCCGAGGGAAGAACTTACTTATAAATCCTCTCTTTCACTGGTTGGTTAAAATACCTCTGAATATTATGAAGTATTCTTGATTGTTTAACCATCAATAATTCAAAGAGGGGACTATACTAGTATTAGAGTCATTAACCACCTACCGGAAGTTACAAGTATTCATTGGCACAGGCTAATGTTCCTAATGTGATGGACGGTGTCCCCGATGTGGAACCTTCGCCAAGAATTAAACCAGCGCATTATGATGTGATTATCACACGATTATTAATTATAGTTCCCGTAAGTAAGGTATTTAAACGTTTCAGTTGTGAAATGGATTATAACATAATCTAATATGGGGTATAATCAAAGTCAAAAATACCAAAATTAATTTTTTCATTGACTGAATGAAAAATTACATAGGATTCACGTCGTCGACTCAGAATGACAGCAGTTCTATTATTCATCAAACAGATCTAGCGACTTGATTTCTTTCAAAATCTGATATGAGAAATAGACTTATCCAATTACCAAGGTGCTATGGCAATGATTTAAAGAAGCTACGGACCACTCAATAGCTTCGCAACAAAGAACAGCCCACAATTCGAACATTAAGAAGCGAACTTTACTTTAGACGTCACTTAATACTGGTGGTTGAACAACCAATGTGATTGTAAACCATCAGAAATAAACTGGATACTGAAAAGAGTGCTTATTCATTTTGATCTCTATTAAACTTTTTGTTGACCTAGCTAAGCAATCTAATTATCTTCTCCACTAACAGAAAAAATGTAAGATGACCTGATGACCAGATTCTTTCAGGAAACTTTTCTTGACGTTGCCCAATTATAAAATTTTTTAGGCATGTAGATAACATAAACCCCATTTATATAGTTATTAAGAAGAAATAGAAGTCCGGCGAGATCGATAAAGCAGATAAAGAAAATAAGGTGCACCTACAGCAGCTGTAAAGACGCCAGCAGGAATTTCAATGGGCGAAAAAAGGGTACGTCCAATGATATCCGCAATCATAATCAATTCCCCCCCAAGTAATGCAGACACAGGAAGAAGTGCTCCAAACGAAGAACCAACAAGTCTTCTGGCCATATGAGGAGCCATTAATCCAACGAATCCGACTGTACCTGCCACCGAAACGGCACAGGCAGTTAAAACTATGCTAAGTAATAGAAGAAAAAAACGGCTTTTCTGAACGGAATTACCGACTCCAGCTGCAACATCCTTACCCAATGCTTGAATATTAACATGCTTGCTCATGAACAAACAGATGATTAACAAAATCACAACCATTGGAAGAATGAGTTGAAATTGACTCCAGTTAGTTCCATAAACAGATCCAGTAATAAATACATTTGCTTGTGAGGCACGATAGAAAGGCCCCTTAATCATGAGCAAACTGGTCATCGCCTGAGTAAACATAGAAAACCCAATACCTATAATAATTAAACGAAAAGTAGATAAACCATTTTGATAAGATAACATGTAAACAATAAACCCTACTAGTGATGCCCCAATAAACGCAGCGACAGGCAACCATGAAAGGCTAACAGAGAGTGTAGAACTTTTATCAGCAAATAACATATAAAAAAGTACGACGCCACATGAAGCTCCTCCTGTGATGCCGATAATGTCCGGTGAAGCAAGAGGATTACGAATCAACCCCTGTAAAATTGAACCAGCAGCAGCGAGACATACACCTGCAATAAAAGCAATGAGAATACGTGGCATTCGAAAAGACATGATAATCATCTCATCAAGCTTAGTACCGTAGCCAAATATCGCTTTTGTCGTTGAAAGAGGGTCAATGAATCGATCTCCTAAACAGGCACTCATTAAGATTGTGAGAGATGCAAATAGAAAGAGCAAAAGAATCACTAAGTTCTCTCTTTTTCCAGTTAAGAAAGAGATGCGTCCTTGAGCAAGCCGAATCGCTTGATGCTTCTTCATATGTCAAGCCTCCTTCTAGCAATGTAGACAAAGATAGGAAGTCCAATAATGGCTGTCATTACCCCTACAGGAACTTCTTCAGGCATAATGATATAACGTGCACCAAGGTCAGCAGTTACAAGCAGTATGGCACCCAGGAGCGCAGAGTAGGGGATAATCCACCTATGATCATAACCACCAAATAATCTAGCAAAATGAGGAATCATCATCCCAATAAACGAAATGGGCCCTGCGATGGCAACAGCACTACCTGCCAGCAAAATGATGCATACAGACATGGATAGTTTTAAAAGCGCTGTATTTTGTCCAAGACCCTTTGCTACATCTTCTCCCATTAGAAGCGTATTTATCTTTCTACCCAGAAAAAAACTTACCATTAAGGCAATGAGGATATATGGAATAATATCAAACAATAAATCCAAACTTCTCCCTTTAACAGAACCGGCTAGCCAAAACAGAACTTGTTCTAAAGCAGATTCATTCATAGCAAGCATGCCTTGTGTTAATGAAGAAAACATAGCTGTCATTGCTGCTCCAGCCAGCGTAAGCTTGATAGGAGTTAAACCTTCATTTCCTAAAGATCCTGCAATATAGACAATAGTTGCAGTGACAGCGGCCCCAATAAAAGCAAGGGTCATCATACCGGTAGAAGATTGTACGTTTAAAAAAAGCATTCCACCCACAACAAAAAAACCAGCGCCAGCATTGATACCAAAAATTCCTGGAGAAGCAAGGGGATTTTTGGTAAGTGCTTGCATGAGGCATCCAGCAACTGATAATGCAGCTCCAACCGTTGTTGCGATGAGTGCACGAGGAAGACGCGTATTTTGTACAATCAAATGCTCATTACTTCCATTGAACTGTGTAAAGGCTTGATAGACCAAAGCCCAAGATGTATTCGTATAGCCATAAACCACACTTGCGCAGTTAACAAGTAATAGTATAAAAATGAGGGCAAACAAGATGATCCATTTGACTTTCGATTGTTTTAATAACATTTTAGATAATCTCCTATTAGAATCAGATGTTACTAGTTAAAATTATACTAAATTAGGAATGAAAGTGAAAATCTTTTTCACTTTCCATTGACATAAAGAGGAACTAATTCTATTATCTAGTTGATAATAGCTATCAATTATAGGGGGAATGAACGTGAATAAACGAATGCCCATTATCATCATTAGTCTTATGGCCACCTTTTCATTACTTGTTGCATGCGGGAGTAATGCCACGTCATCAAGTGCAAAAGAAAAGGAAGTAACTACAAAAACAAGAAGTATTAAGCAAGCTATGGGAACAGCCCAAGTACCAGATAATCCAAAAAAAGTAGTCATTTTAACGAACGAAGGAACAGAAGCATTGCTATCCTTAGGTGTCAATCCTGTTGGAGCCGTTAAATCATGGAAGGGTGATCCTTGGTACGATTACATAGCTGACGATATGAAAGGAGTTAAGGATGTAGGGCTAGAAACAGAGCCTAATGTAGAAGCGATTGCCACCCTTGAACCAGACCTTATTATTGGAAACAAAGTAAGGCACGAAAAAATTTATGATCAGTTAAACCAAATTGCACCTACCGTTTTTGCTGAGAAGTTATCAGGTAACTGGAAAGAAAACCTTTTGTTATACGCAAAAACAGTCAATAAGGAAAAAGAAGGGACACAACTCGTTGCTGATTTTGATAAGCGTGTAGATTCTATCAGTCAGAAGCTTGGAAATCAAAAGGAAAAAAAGGTTTCTATTGTTCGCTTCTTAGCTGGCCAATCTAGGATCTATTATACCGATTCTTTTCCTGGTATTATTTTGAAAGATTTAGGCTTTAAACATTCTGAGAAACAAGAGAAACTTTTTAGTAAGCAGAAAGATAAATTCATGTTTGCGACCGATAGCAAGGAAAACATTCCTGACATGGACGGAGATGTACTGTTCTATTTCACGTATACAGCAGATGACAACAAAGAAAATATAGAATGGACAAATAAATGGACAAACGATCCATTATGGAAAAACCTCAAAGCTGTGAAATCCAAAAATGCATATGAAGTTGACGATATTGTATGGACAACCGCTGGTGGTATAAAGGCAGCAAACATGCTGTTAGATGATATAGAAACTTATTTCTTAAAGAAGTAACCAATATAAACAAATAAAGCTGTAAAAAAATGTGTAATTGGTAAATGCAGCATGGCTCTAAGGAACTCTTGGTTCAAAGTCAAAAAACACCTATAAATTATTTTCAGGTATACTATACCCGATTTTCAATTTAAAGGTGTTTTTTATTGAGCATGAATGTTTTTCTTATACAGATAATAATTCGGGCATAAGAGAGGATAAACAATAAATCCACTTTTACCTACAACCAAAACTTAAACTTGGACTCACTAGTTTACATAATATATATTCTAGGAAGTAAAAACAAAAAAAGAATTTCCTCTGTCTCACAATTAAGTATACTTATCTTATTGAGATAAAATCTAAAAAAACAAAATTCACCGTTCATTCGTCAGATTTTGTTTGTTGATTCAACAGGATTTTTCTCCAATCACTAGACTGGATTTAATGTCGTCACCGCCAATTCATACGTGATCTCCAATTGTGACTGTGATTTACGAAATTCAAAGCCTTTCGCAAATGTCAGTTGTCTTGTTTTTTTCAATCTGCCTTCAGCGTTTCGTCATTTTAAAAATAAAATTAAAACCTTTCATGAAGTGAAACAGTCCTATAGATGTCTGGATGTTTACCCTTTTTTTAAAGAGGGAAAGTAAAAGACTTTTCAAATAACTGAAAACGTGGTAAGATCATGAAAATAAAAAGGAAGGGGTGAGAAAAATGAAAAAAAATATGTGTCTAAAATTAGCTGTCTTATTCATAGCACTTGCAAGTTTTCATTTGTTCTCAATGCCTCATTCCGCTCAGGTATACCACCATGGGAAGGTGGTTGCTGATCAAGAATCACATGACATGAAAATCGTTCAGATAAAGGGCGATGAAAAGAAACAAAAACATGTGAGCGCAGTATTTGCCGCATTTACAGCCATGCTAATCATTGGCAGTATGACAGCTGGATTTGCACGCATCACTTATCCTGATCGATTTGACCGGAAAAAGAAGCATTTACTTGCAGTGTTCTATCAGTCTTCTTATTTCGGAGTAGCTCGTGTTTAACCCAACCATCTAGATCAAAACAAAAAATGGGAGGTTTTACACGATGTTATTTTTCTTAAGATTATTCATTCTAGGTCTATTCTCTGTCACTTCACTTTCTCTTTTCGTCTACCAAGGAATTGAAGTAGCACATGCCATCACGAGCATGTTTGGCAACCACGAGAGCTAAATGACCTGATCACAAAAAAGCCCCCTGTCGCAGGGGGGTTTCGTTTTGCTTATTTATTGTCATCTGTAGCAGGTTCAGGTGACAGAAGAACATAAGTGACTTCTCCCTGCTCCTCCTCATCTACAACGAATGATCCATTGCTATAACGATCATTCGCTCTTAGAGTAGAGATATCAAGCGGGATTATCGCACCCTTTTCCGTATTAATTTCAAGTATATCATGCAGTGATGCAGCGATCACAGCAACAATTCGGTGCGGATTTTTCTTTAATTCTCTCAGCATCAGAACTCCGCGTTTAGATCTTGTTGTTTTATCAAATTCAGAGAGGTTCATTCGCTTCACAGCACCTCTTTGCGTCGTCAGCACAAGGACAACGTTTTTCGGATCAATGATCTGTCCAGAGACGACCTCGTCTCCTTCCTTCAAGTTGATTCCTTTGACACCAGCCGCTCTCGGACCCACAACGCTTACTTCTTCTTCATCAAACCTTAATCCATAGCCATTTTTCGTTGCAATAAACAATTCTTGCTGGCCTGTTGTGACGTGAACATCCACGAGTTCATCATCACCTTTTAAATTCAAGGCGACGAGCGGTTTAGAATAGCGTTGCGCTTTATATTGAAGAAGCTCTGTTTTCTTCACCATACCGCCTTTAGTAAAGAAAACAAGATATGACGAATCATCAAATACTTTAATTGGAATCGCTTTTTGTATGGATTCATCACGATCAATCGAAATAATATTCGTAATATGCTGGCCCATGTCTTTCCAGCGTATATCTGGCAGCTGATGAACCGGACAATAAATGTAGCTCCCTTTATTCGTAAACAAAAGAAGAACATCCGTTGTATTCATATCAAACTGATGAATCAGCCGGTCTGTATCCTTCATGCCAAAGTCCTTCCCATTAGATGCGGCATAGGAGCGCTGGCTTGTCCGTTTGATATATCCATCCTTCGTCACCGTAACGTATACATCCTCTGACGCGATTATCACTTCAAGGTTAATCTTAATTTCCTCGATTTTTTCCTCAATGACAGATCGTCTCTCATCAGCATAAGTCTTTTTAAGCTTTTTCAAACTGGTCGTAATAACCTTTAGAAGTTTCTTCTCATTCGCTAAAATGTCTTCAAGTTCTGCAATACGCACGTCAAGCTCTCCTGCTTCATCTCTTAACTGGGTAATATCCGTATTCGTTAAACGATATAATTGGAGAGAAACAATCGCTTCTGACTGTGCTTCTGTAAAGTCATATTTCTCTATCAAGTTATTTTTCGCATCGCGCTTATCATTAGACGAACGGATTGTCGCAATGACTTCATCTAAAATAGAAAGTGCCTTAATTAAACCATCTACAATATGATGACGTTCCTTCGCCTTTCTAAGCTCATATGCTGAGCGGTTCGTCACTACTTCTTTTTGATGGACAATATAAGCGTCAAGTACGGTTGTGAGCGTCATCAAAGTCGGTCTTCGATTATGTATTGCCACCATATTAAAGTTATATGGGATTTGCAGATCTGAATTTTTATATAAGAAATTCAAGACACCATCTGCATCTGCTTCTTTTTTCAGCTCTACAACAATTCGAAGGCCGGTACGGTCAGTCTCATCTCGAACCTCTGAAATCCCTTCTACTTTTCTTTCTATTCGGAACTCGTCCATCTTTTTAACAAGGTTGGCCTTATTGACTTCATAAGGAATTTCTGTGATCACGATTTGCTGACGTCCACCACGGATGGTTTCGATCTCCGCTTTTCCGCGAATCATAATCTTCCCTTTTCCTGTTTCGTATGCCTTCTTAATGCCGTCCACACCTTGAATAATACCGCCTGTTGGGAAATCTGGCCCTTGGATGACCGTCATTAAATCCTCAACCGTACAATGAGGCTGTTCGATTCGTTTAATGACTCCATCAATCACTTCTCCCAAGTGATGCGGAGGGATATCGGTCGCATAACCAGCTGAAATCCCTGTTGATCCGTTCACTAGAAGGTTTGGAAACATCGCTGGTAATACAACAGGCTCTTTGCTAGTATCATCAAAGTTTGCGACAAATTCGACTGTTTCTTTATCTAAGTCCTTTAAAAGCTCTGAAGCAATCGCAGAAAGCTTTGCTTCCGTATAACGCATGGCAGCAGGCGGATCTCCGTCAATACTTCCGTTATTCCCATGCATTTCAATCAGCACATTTCGCACTTTCCATTCCTGGCTCATTCTCACCATTGCTTCATAAACAGATGAGTCACCGTGGGGATGGTAGTTACCAATAACGTTACCGACAGTTTTGGCAGCTTTACGGAAGTTTTTATCTTGCGTGTTTCCTTCCATATACATCGCATATAAAATTCTTCGTTGTACAGGCTTTAACCCATCACGTGCATCTGGAAGCGCACGGTCTTGGATAATATATTTACTATAACGACCAAACCGGTCTCCAATCACTTCTTCTAACGGTAAATCATGAAATCGTTCTTGTTGTGCCATGTTTAGACCTCCTCAGCTAGCGACAAGTTTTCATTTTCAAGAATATTGCTTTCCTCATCAAGTCCAAAGGCAACATTCTTTTCAATCCATTTACGGCGGGGTTCTACTTTGTCTCCCATAAGCGTCGTGACGCGGCGTTCCACTCGTGCAGCATCATCGATTTTTACCCTGACAAGTGTTCTCGACTCTGGATTCATTGTCGTTTCCCACAGCTGGTCGGCATTCATTTCACCTAAACCTTTATAGCGCTGAATCGTATACCCTTTTCCAACTTTCTTTAGTACGTCATCCATTTCTTCATCAGACCAAGCATATTCAATGACTCCTTTCTTCCCTGATGCTTTGCTGACTTTATATAAAGGCGGAAGTGCAATAAACACTTTTCCATGCTCAATCAGCGGCTTCATATAGCGGTAGAAGAAGGTAAGAAGCAGAACTTGGATATGTGCGCCATCCGTATCAGCATCTGTCATGATGACAATTTTGTCATAATTGATGTCTTCTACATTAAAATCCACACCGACTCCTCCACCTATGGCATGGATAATGGTGTTGATTTCTTCGTTTTTGAAAATATCAGCAAGCTTTGCTTTTTCTGTATTAATGACCTTTCCTCTAAGCGGGAGCACCGCTTGGAATTTTCGGTCACGTCCTTGCTTTGCTGACCCACCCGCTGAGTCACCCTCTACAAGGTACAGTTCATTTCTTGCTGGGTTTCTAGATTGAGCAGGTGTTAATTTCCCACTTAACGTCGCTTCGGACTTCTTCCGTTTCTTGCCGCTTCTGGCTTCTTCTCTTGCTTTTCTGGCAGCTTCTCGTGCCTGCTGCGCTTTAATGGCCTTTTTCACAAGAAGGGTCGCCGTCTCCCGGTTTTCTTCAAGGAAATAAGCGAGTTTTTCAGAAATAACGGCATCAACAGATGATCGAGCTTCACTTGTCCCAAGCTTTCCTTTCGTTTGCCCTTCAAATTGCAGCAGTTCTTCAGGAATCCTGACAGAAATAACAGCAGACAGCCCTTCACGTATATCAGTACCTTCTAAATTTTTGTCTTTTTCTTTTAGAAGAGCTACTTTGCGTGCATATTCATTAAAGGCTCTCGTCATCGCCGTTTTTGCACCAGACTCATGCGTACCGCCATCTTTTGTTCTAACGTTATTGACAAATGAGAGGATATTCTCTGAATAACCATCATTGAATTGAAAAGCAAGATCTACTTCAATGGACTGATGATCACCTTCAAACGAGATCACTTCACTTAGTACATCTTTTTCCTCATTTAAATAAGCAACGAACGCTTCGATGCCTGTCTCATAATAAAAGGTTTCTTGTACATCATGTCGTTCATCGATTAGCTCTATTTTTAATCCTTTAAGTAAGAAGGCTGATTCTCTTAAACGTTCTGATAATGTATCGAAATTATAGGTGGTGACACTGAACGTGGTTCGATCTGGCTTAAAATGAATCAGTGTTCCTGTTTTCTTCGTTTTCCCGACTTTTTCAAGTGATGTGACTGGCTTTCCGCCATGTTCAAATCGCTGGTGATAAATAAAGCCATCACGTTCAATCGTCACGGTGAGCCATTCTGAAAGTGCGTTTACAACAGACGCCCCAACCCCGTGAAGTCCACCACTTGTTTTATATCCACCTTGCCCAAATTTTCCGCCTGCGTGCAGGACAGTTAAAATGATCTCAGGTGTCGGTTTTCCAAGCTTATGCATACCAGTAGGCATTCCTCGTCCTTTATCTTGGACCGAAATGCTGTTATCTTTATGTATTTTGACAATGATATGATCTCCATGGCCAGCGAGCACTTCATCGACTGAGTTATCTACAATCTCATAGACTAGGTGATGAAGACCGCGTGAATCCGTAGAACCAATATACATCCCTGGACGTTTACGGACTGCTTCAAGTCCCTCTAGCACCTGAATAGAATCATCGTTATAATCTACTTGCTGCTTTTTAACCAAATGCTTAATCCCCTTTCACTAACAAACAGAACTGACTAATCATCAAATGATCTCTCTAGATTTTAATGATGATCATGCTGCTTATTACTGTCAACTTTAATAAGCTGCATCATCACCATACATGTGCGATTCAGCTATACTTGCTCTTTTGCACGGCTATGAGAATGGTTCTGCAATCAGAACTAGAAGTCCATTATAAACAAGACTGTTTCATAAGCCAAATGCAATCATATAATGGTTTTAGCAAAACAGAACAGATGTTCCATATCTATCTTATCGCTCTTTTTCTCGATATGCAAGGTCATCGATATATCCCTGTCGCCTTATTTTATCGTTTTCTTCTAGAATCGCAAATATATTTCTGCAACAAAAAAGCAAAAATCCTTGAAAAACCAAGGATTTTTGACGATTTAATGAGTTTTTGTCATGACATGAGCCACTTTAATGCATAAATCCATGATGGCCACCTTACCTTTTTCCTCAATCAGCCTTTTCGCTTCTTCATGATATACGCCTTGCTGTCCCCAAAAAACAGGGGCATCTATTTCAAGAAATTCCTCTGCAACCTCAGCCAAAAATTCTGACCGTCTAAAGACATTGACAATATCAATAGGTTCTTTTATGTCTTTTAAAGAGGCAACGGCTTTCACACCAAGGGCTTCATCAATCGTTGGATTGACGGGAATGATGTCATAACCGGCATCCTGCATAGCTTTTGAGACCATATAGGACGTTCGGTGCGGCTGATCTGACAAACCAACAACAGCTATTCGTTTGCTGCTTTTTAGTATACGACCAATTTCTTGTTTAGTAGGATGATTCATCCAGACACTCCTTTTCTTCTATTTTAACGAATTTCTTCCTAAATACAAAGCTGAATTCCTCTCCCTTCTATTTTTTCAAAAAAAGATCGCCATGTTTTTCATAAGATCATGTTAAAATGTAAGACAAGAGGGAGAATATAAAGGAGTTATGCAGATGTTAATTGCTTTGATGTTTATTTTGGCTTATCTTATTGGCAGTATTCCATCAGGTCTCATTGTCGGAAAAGCTGCAAAGGGAATCGATATCCGGGAACATGGCAGCGGGAACCTAGGTGCTACGAATGCATTCCGTACACTTGGGGTAAAAGCAGGGTCTATCGTTATTTCAGCTGATATTTTAAAGGGGACTCTTGCTTCAGCTTTACCGTTTTTCATGCAACTGGACATTCATCCCTTACTAGCAGGAGTTGCTGCTGTTATCGGCCACAGCTTTCCTGTCTTTGCAAAATTTAAAGGGGGAAAAGCGGTCGCTACATCAGGCGGCGTGTTGCTATTTTATGTCCCGTTCTTATTTATCACGATGATCGCTGCTTTTTTCTTATTTTTATACATTAGTAAATATGTTTCTTTATCATCAATTCTGACTGGGATCTATACTTTCATTTACAGCATATTCACCCAAGACCTATTCTTAATTATTGTTGTAGCCGTTCTTGCTGGCTTTGTGATCTACAGACACATCGCCAATCTCAAACGAATTCTCAACAAAACTGAACCTAAAATCAAATGGCTCTAGCCGTTTATAATATGTGGTAAAAGTGAAAAGCTGTTTTTGCATCCTGCATTTTAAAACAGCATGACTTCAAAAAGGGGCGATCACATTGAAATTAACCATCAAAGATGATGCACTGAATTGGTACAAGGATGAACTAGATTTAGAAAAAGGTGATCATGTTCGCTTTTTTGTGAGATATGGCGGGTGCAGTAATGTACAAAAAGGCTTTTCTCTAGGCGTCGCAAAGGATGAACCTCAAAATGCCGGCGCAACTGCTGAAATAGAAGGCATTACTTTCTTCATTGAGGAAAGTGATATTTGGTATTTTGACAACCATGATCTGCATATTGATTATAACGAGTCCGTGAAAGAACCAGAGTTTCACTATGAATAAACAAAAAAGATACCTCATCCCTCTGAAGTGCACCCCAAATATTAGACACAGTCTAACATTTAGAGGTGCTTTTCTTTGGCTAAATTTACAATTGAAGATAAAATCAAAGCGGTAAAACGATACCTCATTGACCGTGGGAGCTTGCTTAGAATTGCAAAACAGATTGGCGTGAACAAAAGTATACTTCAATATTGGGTCAGAAAGTATCAATATCATGGCGAAAAAGCTTTTTCAAAGTCATATACAAATTATCCAGTCCGATAT
>NZ_JBAWSW010000023.1:0-45918 GCF_037104745.1 Bacillus sp. FJAT-53060 | reverse complement strand
TCTCAAAAAGCTAGCAAACTGGACATGGAAAGGACCATGTCCAGCGTAAGACAACTGATAAATTTTATCAAAATAAGTGAAAACCCCACTTTTACTTGAAGTAAAGGTGGGGTTTGTCTACGGTCTGGGAACTGCTTGGAGCAGTTCTTTTACATCATCCAGTTCATAGCCCGCTGGACATCAAATACAAGTGACATGATTATAAAAAACGCGGCCAACGGTGTGATGACGATCATGAAGGCTTGCCATACTCTTAGCTTCATTACAGCAACAATGCCTAACACAGCCATTCCGAATATCCATGTCTTTGCATATGTTTCAGTCAGTGTCAAAAGATCGAGATAATACCATACTTCATAATACTGATCTAAATAAGGTGAGATTTTAACAAATGTATACGGACCAAGCATACCAACAGTGAAAATCCAAGTAAGAGCAAATAAAGCGGAAGGGAAAAAGACTGTCAGCGTGCAAGCTTTGAGCACATCTCGATACGCCGTTTTACTGCCAAAAAAGAGCCGTTCTAACCACTGTAAAATGAGTGCACCGAAAAATAAAATGAGATTGCCTACTAAAATACCATAACCCGCACCATGTAACAGAATAAAAGGAAATGGAATATGATTGCCCATATACTCACTAAAATACCCTTCATACATCCAGCTCGTACCAGCGATACTCGCAAGGAGCATCATCAGCCAAATCGGAATAGAGGATTGTTGATATGAGCGAATAATCGTTTTTGTCGCGACAAAAATTTTAAAAAATCGAAAAAATCCTGTTACTTCCTCTTTTTGGGATAAATCATTCTTCATAGCTTCCAATGTTCTTTACTCCTTTAATACACACAAATGATTACTTATATTACCAAAAATTTCACGTTTTTCAAAGATAGATCATTAAAAGAATACAATTTTATAAAAAATAGGTCACTCTACAGTCTCTTTAAGAGAAGACACATATGATAACCATAGTTTGAAGAGACCGAGGTGAAAACTTTGACAAAAGTAACTGTCATTATGACGAGCTACAACAAGGCGGCTTACGTTGGCAGATCGATTGAATCGGTGCTGCAACAGACTTTGTCAGACCTTGAACTTTTTATCATGGATGATGGATCAAACGAAAAAACCCTGGCTGCAATTAAGCCTTTTCGCAAAGATCCGCGCGTCCATTTTATCCAAAGCGGTGTCAAAACGCTGGAGGAGAGAACAGTTAAAACTCGCTATGCCGTGCTCATTAATCAAGCATTAGAAATGGCGAAGGGAGAGTATATTTCCTATGCCACCGATGACAATGTCTATGCACCGTACCGTTTAGAGAAGCTCACAAATTATTTAGATGCCCGCCTGAATGAAGATATTGTCTATTCTGGTTCAAAAGTGATCTATTTAAATAGCAAAAAAGAGCCAGTGAAGGAAACGATTCGACCTGCGCAAACAGTGCAATGGAATGCACCCTGTGCCATTGATCACTGCTCGGTCGTTCATCGTTCGTCCATTTTATCAAAAATTCACGATGAATTTGGTTCCTACTGGGACGAGAGTCCGCACTTTTATCGAATAGGGGATGCTCGGTTCTTTTTTAGATTAAATCACTTTTATCCGTTCTACCCCTTTAATGAAGTGTTAGATACAAATTACATCACAGAACAGTCAATTCATTATCAGTTGGCAGAAGAAGAGAAAAATGACTTTATTCAAGCACTTCCTCTGCAGTCTACCTGCTGGGAGCTTCGCCATATATTAAAACAAAGACATAGGAGGTGACCTTAAGTGTCGCACTATATTCATCATTATTGGCAGGTGTATTTTGAGTATGTGAATTTAATGAAGGATTTGTCCTATCGCCAAATTCCTCTTGGGTTGATCAGTAACTTTTATCAATACATCAGCCCTGAAGTGAGAGAACGCATGGAAGATGAAGCATTTGGTCAAGAACTGACAACCGCTTGTCCGCTGCCGCAAGAGATTCAGCCATTTTTTGATCAACAGAAACAACAAATCAAGCGTATCGCTTATCGTCCGAATAATGGAAAGGTCTTGCTTCACTTTGAACACTTGCGTTTTGCTGAGCACAATTATACACGGTTTCACCCGAACAAAACGGTGGTGCTCGCTCGTTGGAAAAAGGCTGATTATTTCGGATTACCAGTCATCAGCAAGCCGGAATTAGCCGGAGAGGTTAATAAAGAAGCCCATGCTGAATATATTGAAAAAGCAAATGCTCTACTGAAACCTTACGGACAGCACCCTGTCTTTGGCAATGTCTTTTTTAGAGAAAAACTTCGGAAGGACATTGTGCAATTTATTGATGTGATTGACGAGACAGAGACGCTGTTCCATTTGCAGCCTATTGCAGCGGTCATTGTTGGTACGACAGAGGATGTTTATAGCCGCGTGCTCGCTTTACAAACAGTGAAACGTCAACTCATCAGTATCTGTCTTCAGCACGGTGTGCTCATGGGAGACGAAGCCTTTTTGCCGATTTTCACCACCTGCCACGGAGTGTTTGGAAAGTATGAAAAGGACTGGTATGAAGACAAAGGCTGTAAGCCTGAACAGGTGGAGATTACAGGTCATCCTAGATTTGATTTGGTGCAGGATCGAACGCCGCTTCAACAGGAAATGGTCTTTCGTAAATTGAACTTCAGTCCAGCTAAAAAGACCGTGCTTGTGGCAACGCAGCCGTTTTCAGAGGACTTTTATGGAAATGTCCTTGAAACGATTGCGAAACGAAAAGATATTCAGCTGATCATGAAGCCGCATCCGTGGGAAATGGCTCGAAACCGCTTAAATGTATACGTGGCCATTGAGCGGACGGGGAACCATGTGAGATTGATTAAAAAAGAAATCGATTTGTATGACCTACTGCCATATATGGATATGGTCATTACGCTCACATCAACAGTCGGTCTTGAAGCGATGCTTTTTGAAAAAAGTGTGCTGATTGGGAAAATGCCAGAAGGCAGAAGATACCCTTATTACGAGTCGCTTGGCAGCTATTATATGGAAAACCCTGTTGAACTGGCTGAAAAAGCGATCCGTATTTTGCCTGATGAACAAGAGATGAAGCTGGCAAAACAGCAAGGGGCTCATTTCATTAAAGAAAATTATCCGCATGCGCGATCGACCGATGTTCTGCTTTCTCTGCTCAAAACAAAAACTGGTGTGGATTTTCAGAGATGAAGATAGGAGTGTGCAAACAATATGGGACAAAAGAGAGCACAATTTCTTCCTTATGCACTGCCTTTGATTGAACAGGAAGAAATTGATGAAGTCATTGGAACATTAAAGTCCGGCTGGCTCTCAACCGGACCAAAAGTAAGACAGTTTGAAGAAGAATTTAGGCAGCTGACAGGTGCAAAACACGCAATAGCTGTCAATTCATGTACAGCTGCTCTATTTTTAGCGTTAAAGGCGAGAGGTATTGGGAATGGTGATGAGGTAATTACAACGCCCCTGACGTTCTGCGCAACAGCTAATACGATCATCCATACGGGGGCAGCGCCTATTTTTGTGGATATTGATCCAGCGACACTCAATCTGGATGCAGAGAAATTGGAAGCGGCCATCACACCACATACAAAAGCGATTGTACCTGTTCATTTTGCTGGTCAATCATGCGACATGGACAGGATTTTAGCGATTGCCAAAAAGTATGATTTGTTTGTGCTGGAGGATGCCGCCCATGCCCTCTATACGACGTATCACGATCAACCCATTGGATCGATTGGTGATGCGACCGCCTTTAGTTTTTATGCAACGAAAAACATAGCGACTGGAGAAGGCGGCATGCTGACGACAAATGATGATGCACTTGCAGCTCGAATCAGAAGACTAGCGCTCCACGGGATGAGCAAGGGAGCGTGGAATCGTTATGGAGAAAAGGGAACGTGGTACTACGAGGTCGAGGAACCTGGCTATAAAATGAACATGTTTGACGTGCAGGCATCGTTAGGGCTCGTTCAGTTAAGCCGGCTGGATGACATGCAGACCTGCAGAGAACAGATTGCGCAGACATACAATGCGGCTTTTCAAAAAGAAGCAGGGCTGATCTTGCCGCCTGTCCACCAAGAGGGAAGACATGCGTGGCATTTGTATGTGCTGCAAGTTGATCCAGAAGAAGCATTCATCACACGTGATGACATGATCGATCAGCTACAAAAGGAATATAAAATCGGCACGAGTGTTCACTTTATTCCTGTTCATTTGCATCCATACTATCAACAAACCTATAGCTATTCACCAGAGGATTTCCCTGAATCACTCACTTATTACGAACGTACTCTCTCACTCCCGCTTTATCCAAGTATGACAGATGAAGACGTGCAGGATGTCATCACCGCAGTGTTGTCTATTCTAAAAGATAAGAAGGTATCTTCATGAAGGTTATTCATGCAATAGACGATCAGGTGCTTGCCGCTTGGCTGGAGAAATATGATCATCAGGCAAAACACATGGAAGGCTTCAAGCAATTTGCCCTTGTCAGCGGTGCCCAGCTCAAAGCGGTGCTGTTATACGAGTGGTCAAAATGGGAGAGTGGAATTTTCAACCAGCACATTTTTCATGTGAAGCTCGTGGAAGCTGAGTCGGCATCTGCTTTTAAAGAATTGATGGAGCGATTCATCAATTGGATGAGAACCGAAAAATGTGATTTCTTCTTTTTACGTCTTGAAGCGGCTGATCTTGAAAAAAACCGTATTATCCAAAAGCTATCACATGTGTACTATGTCGGCGGTCTCACGCGGCTTGAGGCACCGCCTGCTCAAATAGAGATGCCATTAACAGGTCAAGATGTGGTGATGAGTCTGCCAAATGAAAAGGAATACGATGAAGCGGTGTTACTTGGTCATCAGGCTTTTGTGAAAAGCCGCTATGCACTTGACCCATATTTAGACCAAAGGGTCGTTCAGCATTTCTACCAGGAATGGATGAGAAATAATTTACTTGGACGCGCAGATATCAATCTCGTGGCAAAGCTGAACAATGAAGTGGTTGGCTTGATTCAAGGGATGACAAAGGGCAATGAGATGGCGCTTGAGCTTTTTGCGATTAGACCAGATGTACAAAGAAAAGGGATTGGGAAAAATCTGTTTATTGAGATGATGAAGGTCTCTCATGACAGAGGGCATCATTTCATTTCTGCCGGGACCCAGTTGCATAACACGACAGCCATTCAGCTGTATGAAAAGATGGGCTTTAGGACAACAAATGCCTTTTTGTATTACCATGTATGGCCGAAAAAAGGAGAGAGGTAAGATGGCGCATTTCTATATTGGAGATCGCAAAGTGGGGGGTGGTGCGCCTGTCTTTATCATTGCAGAGGCAGGCATTAACCATGATGGAAAGCTGGATCAGGCGCTTGCTTTAATTGATGTGGCGAAAGAATCAGGTGCCGATGCGGTAAAATTTCAAATGTTTCAAGCTGATCGAATGTATCAAAAGGAACCGGGCTTATACGAAACGGCAAAAGGAGAAGAGGTGTCCATTTTTTCTTTAGTGGAACAAATGGAGCTGCCGCCAGAATGGCTGCCGACCTTATTAACGAGATGTAAGGAAAAGGGACTGATTTTTTTAAGCACAGTGTGTGACGAAGAATCTGCGGATCTATTGAATCAAACCGATCCTCCTGCTTTTAAATTGGCATCCTATGAAATTAATCATTTGCCCCTTTTGCGTCACACCGCTTCATTTCAAAAGCCGATCATTTTTTCAACAGCTGGGGCGACCATTGCTGATGTTCATGAAGCATATGAGACCATAACGAACCAGCAAAATAAGCAAGTCGCTATCATGCATTGTGTGGCAAAGTATCCAGCGCCTAGAGCATACACGAACCTTCGTGTCCTTCAAACCTTAACCTCAGCTTTTCCCGAGGCAGTCATTGGCTTTTCCGATCATAGTGAGCATCCAACTGAAGCGCCTGTTGCCGCTGTGAAGCTTGGTGCAGCGATGATTGAAAAGCATTTTACAATCGATAAAACGTTACCTGGAGCCGATCATTCCTTTGCACTTGATCCTGAACAATTGAAGGAAATGGTTCACCACATTCGAGCAGCAGAAAAGCAGCGGAATCAAACAGAAGCAGATGTTCAATCTTTGCCAGAGGAGATCCTTGGCAGTTCTTATAAAACGACAACTGCCATTGAAGGTCAGATTCGAGAGTTTGCGTATCGAGGGATATTTACGACAAAAGGCATTGCAAAGGGCGAGACCTTTACTTCAGAAAATCTAGCCGTGCTACGTCCAGGGCAAAAAAGCCAAGGTCTTCACCCCCGTTATATGGCGATTTTACTTGGTGCAAAGGCTATGAGAGACATTCCAGCCCATACAGGCGTTTCGTGGAAAGATGTGCTCGCACAGGAGTCCCAAGATGATCAATGATGTGCTCTTTGTCATCCAGGCTAGGATGGGTTCAACAAGACTTCCAAAAAAGGTGATGAAGCCGATCGGCGGCATGGCGCTGATCGACTTGATTGTTGAGCGGGTAAAGCAATCAGATGATTACAATCACAAAACGCAAAACCTCATGATCGCCACAACTGTCGAGGCAGAAGATGACTTTTTGGCTCATTATTGTCTATCAAAGGGCTATAAGGTGTTTCGAGGCAGTGAGACGGATGTGTTGCAACG
The DNA here is from genome assembly GCF_037104745.1 of Bacillus sp. FJAT-53060. Lineage (NCBI taxonomy): Bacteria > Bacillati > Bacillota > Bacilli > Caryophanales > Bacillaceae > Bacillus > Bacillus sp. FJAT-53060. Next base: position 39,283 of record NZ_JBAWSW010000023.1, on the reverse strand, counting down.
ATTTACGCAAATTGTCCGCCAGTTTGAACCACAAACTATTGTACGTTTAACGGGAGATAATCCATTTATAGATCCTCCACTTTTGTCGAAAATGCTTGAAAAACATAGACAGGAGAAGGCTGATTACACCTATACGAACGGAACACCACTAGGTATTTCCGGGGAAATGATTGACGCACCTATTTTAAGTAAAATCGACACATTTCCCCTCACGCATCAGGAGCGTGAGCATGTCACTCTGTATATCAGAAAGCATCCGGAGCAATTTCACCTTCAATTAATCACACCGCCCAAAGAACTTGCATATCCTGCTTATCGATTCACGATTGATACAGAAGAAGATTACGTGTTTGCTATCCGTTTACTTGAGAAAGCTGGCGGTTCCATTGCTGTGCCAACGGCTGAGCTCATATCCATCTGTGAACAGGATCGAGACATTGTTCGTTTGAATCAATTTGTGAGACAGAAGGATGCTGAATGAACAAAAAAATCATGATTGTTGTCTATGGTGGTTTTTTAAGAGGGATGGGGCATGTCGTCAGAATGAAACGGTTAGCAAGGGAGCTACTTCAGGAAGGGAACGACCTATTTTTCTATACAAATGAGCAGATTTGTGTAGAAATGCTTTCCCATCCAGAGTGGCACGTCCACATGTTGCAGGAATCGAATGCGGTCATTCAATTGCAGCAAGACATGAAAGAGCTGAAACCAGATCTTCTTCTGATTGATGTTCTTGATTGTGACCTGCAGTTCCTTCAAACGATCAAGGATTCCTGCGGCTCAAGACTGGTCTTATTCGAGGAAAAAAGAGATGAAGCCGGTGAGCTTGCGGATGCTGTCGTCAACGGTATCTATGGAGGTCTGGACGGGAAGCACATGCAAGTAAATGGGACGGAATATTTTTATGGAACACCTTATTTATTGTTAGATCACGAGATTGGCCGATTAAAAGACACTTATGAGGTTCGAAAAGAATGCAAAAAGGTGGTCATCAGTCTTGGGGGCAGTGATCCGAGTGGATTGTTATCAAAGGCTGTATCAGCACTTCTCCAAGAAAATCATTTACAGATTCTAGCGGTTACAGGAAAAGCCTCTCACATCAAAGAGCAAGTAGAGGCTGAGCATATTCAATTCATTCGCCATACAGATCAATTACCTGTTCGTCTATCGGAAGCTGATTTGGCCATTGTGGCAGGTGGCATGACGTTATATGAGGCAGTTTGTATTGGGGTGCCCAGTATTGTACTCACGCAAGTAGACCACCAAGCAGTTACAGCGAGCAGTTTTGCGCAAAAGGGAGCCTGTCATCACCTTGGATTAGGCGACCATGTAGATGAAAAAGATCTATTGCGTGCGGTTCAAAGGTTGTCCGAAAGCTACTTCCTCCGCAGGAGCATCCATCTCAATGGACGGACACTCATTGATGGAAAAGGAACCGAGCGAGTGAAAAACATTCTTATACACCTCATGAATCATCACCAAAAAGAACATAAGGATGTGTAGATGTGAAGGGAGTTATTTTAGCAGGAGGAAAGGGATCAAGACTAGCACCATTAACGAAAATTTTCAACAAACATTTATTGCCGGTTGGACCATACCCGATGATTTATTGGTCATTGTTCAAATTGAAGGAAGCGGGTATTTTAGATGTGATGCTAATTTCACAGGAAGAACAAGTCCCGATGTTTCAAAAATTGCTTGAAGGTGATCAGGAACTTGGGATGAACATTGTGTATCAAGTACAGCCAGAGGCTTCTGGTATTTCGGATGGGTTATCCTATGCAAAGCCCTTTGTAGAAGGGAAGAAGTTTGTGCTCATGCTTGGTGATAATGTATTTGAGGATTCGTTAAGCCCTTTTGTCGAAGCCTTTCAGCAGCAAGAAGGCGGAGCCAAGGTACTTTTAACAGAAGTGGCAGACCCGAAGAGGTTTGGCATTGCAGAAATTGATTCCGCACACCACCGGATTTTATCAATACAAGAAAAGCCAAAGCATCCGCGTTCATCCTATTGCGTCACTGGCATCTACTTTTATGATCAAGAAGTCTTTCAATATATTGAGAAAATCTCGCCGTCAGATCGAGGGGAATTAGAGATTACAGACGTGAATAATCTCTATATCTCAAACAGCCAACTGACCTATGATATGTTAAAAGGGTGGTGGATTGATGCAGGAACACATGAATCTCTCCACCAAGCATCTACGAAAATGTTTGAAACGATGAAGAAAAAAGAGGGGTACGTATGACGAAGTCTTATTTAATAACAGGCGGAGCAGGATTTATTGGACTGAATTTTGTGAAACTGCTACTTCAGGAATCGGATGCCCGGCTCACCGTATTTGATAAATTAACGTATGCCAGTCATCCAGAGGAAATGGATGAATTATCAAAGTTTTCTCATTTTCGTTTTATTCAAGGGGATATCACCCTACAGCATGAGCTGGATCAAGTATTTGATGAAGCCTATGATGCCATCATTCATTTTGCAGCAGAGTCGCATGTCGATCGCAGTATTGAATCGGCAGAGCCCTTTATTCAAACAAACGTTCTCGGTACCTATCGTATGCTAGAAGCTGTCTTAAAGGGAAAGGCGAAAAAACTCATTCATATTTCAACAGATGAAGTATATGGAGATTTGGAGATGGATGATCCTGCTTTCACAGAACAAACACCACTTTCACCGAATAACCCTTATTCAGCAAGTAAGGCGAGTTCAGACATGCTTGTGAAATCTTATATCCACACCCACCAATTACCCGCCATGATTACTCGATGCAGCAACAACTACGGCCCCTATCAGCATGAAGAAAAATTAATACCTACCATTATCAAAAAAGCGATCAATGGAGAAAAGATCCCGATTTATGGAGACGGCCAGCAGATTCGCGATTGGCTATATGTAGAGGATCATGTAAGAGCTGTGAAGCAGGTAGTAGAAAATGGTAAATCTGGGCAGATTTACAATATTGGCGGTGGCAACGAGAAATCGAATCTTGATTTAACCAAAACCATTCTCACACATCTCGGCATCAGCCATGACCAAATTGCGTTTGTTCAAGATCGAAAAGGGCATGACAGACGGTACGCCATTGATGCCGGTAAACTAAAAGGAGAGCTTGGCTGGGTCCAGGCGACTTCATTTGAAGAAGGTATCGAAAAAACGATCAAGTGGTATCGTGCCAAATATGATCAGAGCGAAGAAGGGTGACCGATGAAAGTTTTAATTACCGGTGCAGGCGGCCAATTAGGGAAAGAATTGAGCAAACAGCTCAAGGAAAAAGATATCACCGTCATTGCTTTAACAAGGAGCATGCTCAATATCGCAGATCAACAAGCAGTCAGACACGCGATGAGACACTTCAGGCCTGATATTGTGGTCAGTGCGGCAGCATACACATCTGTTGATCAATGCGAAACAGAAATTGAAAAGGCCTATCTTGTGAATGGCATTGGTGCTTATTATACAGCGCTAGAAGCAAAACACGCAGGGGCAGATGTGTTACATGTTAGTACAGATTATGTGTTTGATGGGCAAGCGAATGCCCCTTATCAGGTCGATGCACAAGCGGATCCCCAAACCATTTATGGAAAGAGTAAAAAGCTCGGCGAGGAATTGATTCATCTTGTGTCAGACGAAGTGAAAATCATCCGTATATCGTGGCTCTATGGACATGAGGGACACAACTTTGTTAATACCATTCTTCGGCTAGCTGAAACGAAGGATCATGTGCGCATCGTAAATGATCAAATAGGATCTCCTACTTATACAAAGGATGCAGTGGAGGCCTTGATTCATTTGTTTGATCAGAAGGCGGGTATCTATCACGTCAGTAACCGAGAGAGCTGTTCCTGGTTTGAGTTTGCGTCAGAAATTGTTGCAAAGAGCGGCCTGTCTACCACCATTGAGCCGATTTCCACGGAAGAGTACGGATTCCAAACACCTCGTCCAGCCTATTCTGTTTTAGACCTTGAAGCGATTGAAGCCACAGGCTGGCAGCCAAGACATTGGAAGGATGCACTTCACGAATATTTGCAAAAAGAAGGGAGATGGCATCAGCATGATTGATGGTGTGCAAACGAAAAAACTAATGAAGCATTGTGATGATCGCGGCTTTTTTGCAGAGCTCATTCGAGATGACGAACCGATGCTGAAACGCTTTGGGCAGGCGTCGTGGTCGAAAAGCTTTCCAGGAGTGATCAAAGCCTTTCATTACCATGAAAAACAAGATGACGTTTGGTTCTTCCCAGCAGGTCATGCCCAGGTCGTTTTATACGATTTGAGGGAGGGTTCTCCCACAAAGGGTCAAACCGATGTGTATTATATGGGAGAAGACAATCCGATGTTGCTCCTTATTCCAAAGGGGGTCGCACATGGTTATCGTGTACTAGGCGAGACGCCTCTGCAAATTGTTTATTTTACAACAGAATCCTACGATACGAAAAACCCAGATGAAAAAAGAATCGCTTGGAATGATGAGGCGATCGGATTTGATTGGGAAACGACGTTTAAATAAGAAGAGAGGCCTTTCGCAGGAGAAAGGTCTTTTTGTTGAGATACATTCTGTATGTGCCATTTTATGTATATTTATGAAAATCAAAAGAAAAGGGATGTGAAAGGCAATCGCCATAAAGCTTGCCGATCAGGTCGATGTTTAAGGTGTTCCTTTGAATACCGATCCCGCCGCAAAGACGCATCCAGTAATCAGCTACCTTTGAGGCAGAGATGGATACATGGAGATCGTTTCGAAAATGCACCTAGCCTTAATGCAAAAATAGCGATGGGGAGTTTTTCATGATGAGAACACCTTTCTAAACAAATACATAAAAAGACTTCGGAGAGATCCGAAGCCTTAAGAGTTTATCAAACATGGAAATAAGACGCTAGCTGCTCGTTTGCTAATCGGTTTCCAACAAAGAAGGAACCAAATTCGCCGTAACGTGCACTAACTTCATCAAAGCGCATTTCATAAACCAGTTTTTTAAATTGAAGAACATCGTCAGAGAAAAGGGTGACGCCCCACTCATAATCATCGAAACCGACTGAACCTGTAATGATCTGTTTGACTTTCCCAGCATAGCTTCGGCCAATTAAGCTGTGGCTTCTCATAAGGGATTTACGTTCGTCCATTGAGAGCATGTACCAGTTGTCATTGCCAGAACGTCTTTTATCCATTGGATAGAAGCACACGTATTTAGAAGAAGGGAGCTCTGGGTATAGACGCGCACGTACATGTGGGTTTTCGTAAGGATCCCCGCCGCCTTCCCCTGCTAAGTAGTTGCTTAATTCAACAACTGAAACGAACGAATACGCTGGAATTGTGAACTCTGCTAGTCGTGACTTGTTGAATTCAAGTTCAATTTCACCCAGTTCTTCTATTGTTGGACGTAAAATCATGAGCATAATATCTGCTTTTTGGCCCACAATACTATAGATTGTTTGGCTTCCAGCCTTATCGTGCTCAACTATCTTCCATTTTTCTAGTAGAGCTGTAAACTCATGAATAATGGCTTGACGCTCATCGCTTGTCAGCAGCTTCCAAGCTGTCCAGTCAATCGTTCTAAAATCATGCAGCGCATACCAGCCGTCTAGTGTTTGAGCTGCTTCATTTGTTTTATGTTGTTCGCTCATTTCTTTCACTCCTATTTACAGTTTTCCATCTGTTCCAACTATAACATAGTTTGTCCAAATGGAGATGTGATCAAAACTTGACGAAGACAACCGTTTTTATCAAAATTGATTGAATTAGTTTGAAAAATAAGAATTTAAATTGTAAGCGCTATAATGTAAGTTGGTAGTTTGAATTTATGTAGAAGAAGAGTATGCTTAAAAGAGAACGCTTTTTTGTAAAATCAAGGAGGGTAATTGAAGTGGCAGATATTTTTTCAACAGTTCAGGAAAAGGTTGCAGGTAAAGGAGTTAAGATCGTTTTTCCTGAGGGAATGGACGAACGCATTTTAACAGCCGTTCAAAAACTAGTAGATGGCAAAGTATTACAGCCGATTGTTCTAGGCAAGAAACAAGAAGTTGAAGCCAAAGCAAAAGAATTAGGTCTTACACTTGAAGGTGTTGACGTGTATGATCCTCATACATATGAAGGTTTTGAAGAGCTTGTACAAGCTTTCGTAGAAAGACGTAAAGGAAAAGCAACAGAAGAGCAAGCAAGAAAAGCATTACTAGATGAAAACTATTTCGGTACAATGCTTGTGTATAAAGGTCTTGCAGACGGACTTGTGAGCGGTGCAGCACACTCAACTGCTGACACAGTGCGTCCAGCACTTCAAATCATTAAAACAAAAGAAGGCGTAAAGAAAACTTCTGGCGTCTTCATTATGGCTCGCGGAGAAGAGCAGTATGTATTTGCTGATTGTGCGATCAACATTGCACCAGACAGCCAAGATCTAGCTGAAATTGCGATCGAAAGTGCAAATACAGCGAAAATGTTTGATATTAGACCACGTGTGGCCATGCTTAGCTTCTCAACAAAAGGCTCAGCAAAATCAGACGAAACAGAAAAAGTATCTGAAGCGGTTCGCATTGCAAAAGAAAAGGCACCTGAGCTTGTACTTGATGGAGAATTCCAATTTGATGCAGCTTTCGTTCCTTCAGTTGCAGCGAAGAAAGCACCAGACTCCGTCATCAAAGGGGACGCTAGCGTATTTGTTTTCCCTAGCCTCGAAGCTGGAAACATTGGCTACAAAATTGCACAGCGCTTAGGTAACTTTGAAGCTGTAGGTCCAATTCTACAAGGCTTAAACCAACCAGTAAACGATCTTTCCAGAGGCTGTAATGCCGAAGACGTTTATAACCTTGCGCTGATCACGGCGGCTCAAGCACTATAATATGACAATCAAAAAAAGCTAGCTTCGTTTTTACGCAAAGCTAGCTTTTTTTGTATATTTGTTGAATTCGTATGACGATATTTGGAGAACAGACCAAGCCCTATCCAAAGCCTCTATTATCTCAATCATCAAAATAGCGAAGGTTGGAAAATGTTTTTAAGATTGATCATGGGAAGAATGTGTTACTACTAATACAGAGAGTAAAATAGATTCTAATACAATAAAAGGAGTTAAAAAATTAATGGGCCATGAACTATGGATCGATCCATATTCTGTAAGAGGCTTTCGGTTAAGATTTAATGACTTTGAATTATCTTGATATCGAAATCCATTGATTGGTTAAAAGCCTTTCAACGTTTATTTTATAATCATTCAACTATAGTATTACGAGGAGTACATAAATGGAAATATAAGTGCGGAGTGACCCATCTAGTTATTTCTACAGATAAAGCAAACATTCAAAACAGAGCATCTATTTAGGAGACTCCCAAAAATGATCAATTTACCTCAAATCCCCAACCTGCTCATTAATTGAACCTGAACATGATTTCCCTCCCATTCATCCCATGTTCCTTCCATGGTATAATAAACACAGTTTATGAACGAGAGGATATGCAGGAGATGAAAAATGAACCTATTGAGTTACTGACACAGTCGAAATGGCGAATCATCGATCAGTCAAGTCTAGGTCCTTATGTGGATCCAAAGCAATCCTTTGCCATGGATGATACGCTTTGTGCATCGGTGGGGAAGGGGCTTTCACCAGCGACAGCCCGTTCTTGGGTGCATCACAATACGATTGTTCTTGGTATTCAGGATACAAGGCTTCCATTCCTTCAATATGGCGTGAAGCTGCTTGAGGAAGAGGGGTATCGTGTGATTGTGCGCAATTCAGGTGGTCTTGCTGTGGTGCTGGATGAAGGTGTACTGAATGTGTCGTTAATCTTTGCGGAACAAAAGAAGGGTATTGATATCGACCGAGGGTATGATGCAATGGTGGCGCTGATCCGACGAATGCTGGCGAAGTATGAAGTGAAGATCGAAGCCTATGAAATTGTTGGCTCTTACTGTCCAGGAAGCTACGATTTAAGCATTAATGGAAAGAAATTTGCAGGCATATCTCAGCGTAGATTACGCGGAGGAGTCGCTGTGCAAATCTATTTGTGTGCAGATGGAAGTGGACGAGAACGAGCAGATTTGATTCGCCGTTTTTATGATGCTGCCTTAAAGGATAAACGACAAGAGGTCAAGGCGGTATTTCCTGATATACAGCCTGATACGATGGCATCCCTATCAGAATTAATAGGAGAACCAATTGATTGTACGCTTCTGATGCGTCTTTTACTAGAAGAGCTTCAAAAGCTGAGTGATCAACTGACAGCGTCAGGCCTCACCGTAGAAGAGCAGCTTGAATTTGAGAAAAACATGACGCGGATGATTGAGCGGAATGAGAAGGTGTTTTGATAAAACACATAGGTACTTCAATTTTGAAAAAATTGAGAGGTGAAGTAATGGAAACAAAGCTTGTGAAAGCCATTGAACTTCGAAAAAGTGGACACCTTCAAGAATCAAATGAAATGCTCACTCATCTTGTGGAAGAGTATCCAGACCATGCCTCCCTTTACTATCAATGTGCCTGGAGTTATGACTTGTTAGGAGAGGAAAAACAAGCTGTCTTTTTTTATGAAAAGGCAATCGAGTTAGGGTTGTCTTCAGAAGAACTAGAAGACGCTTTAATAGGGTTAGGAAGTACATACAGAACCTTAGGAGAATATGAAAAGTCAAAACAGATATTCCTAAACGCTATGGAAGCTTATCCGAAAAACAAAGCCATTCAAACATTCTATGCCATGACTTTGTATAATTTGAATGAACATAGCGAAGCGATGGAGGTATTACTGAACTGTTTAACTGAAACAACAAAAGATCCTAATATTTTAAGTTATCGAAAGGCCATTGATTTTTATTCAAATCAGTTAGATACATTGTGGAAATGATATGGTTTAATAGAAAGGAAGGATTCCGGTGAAATCCAAAAACGGCAGTTACCTCTATTTACTTTGGCTTTCTGTGATCATAGGAGCCGGCTACGGCATTTCACTTTTAGTGCCGTTTCTTCAGCCTGTACTGACACTTGGCATCGCAGGTCTTTATATTTTTATCTTTGGTGATTTTCAGGTGAGACAGGTCAGATATATTTTTATGTTCGTGTTTTTGATTAATGTCCTTTTTAGTGTGATGCTATTTTTGGATATTTAAAAAAGTGCTTCCCGTAAGTGGGGAGCACTTTTTGTTATTCTGCCATTTTTTCAAGGTTGCCGTTTCGGTCCATTTTAAAGGTTGGCGCGGCATTGTCGTCATCCTCAAACAAGACTAGTTTTCTCGCACGATTCATGATTTTGACAAGTGTTTCATAATCTTCTTGAATCGTGAGCTGATCCTTTTCAAGCTTTTTCACTTCCGCTTCTAGCTGCGAGACTTTATGTGAAAGTTCGTTGTTTTCTCGTTTTAACCGGCTGTTTTCCATACGTAAGGCAGAGGATTGATGTCCATCACCTTCATAGCGGCGTAAGAAATCAATGATATCTTCGATCGTTAATTCCTGACGCTGCCTAAATGGGTTGGTTTCTGGCATTTTCTCTGTGACGTGAGAAGCCTGTGACAATAAATGTGATAAACTAGCTAACTCTTCATTGTAGTTTTGATCAACAAATTGGAGCTGTTCTGCTGTTTCAACTGCTGGTGCAAATGTTTCTTCTTTCGCTGGTTCCAGCTCTTGAGAGAATTCCTGTGTGATCGTTTCCTCTACTTGCGGCTGATAGAGTAAGCGTTTTTTTGCAGGCTGACCATTGCCGAGTGTGCGCATTCGTTGTTTTCGCTGTTTTTTGGCAAGTGCCAACGCTTTTTCATATTGATGCCTTACGACAGCATTCCATCTAAATCCGCATGCCGCTGAGGTGCGGTTCAGCTTGTCTCCTACTTCTTCAAACGCATTTAGCTGTGTGCTGCCCTCTCTGACATGACGTAAGACGGTTTCTGCCAGAAGGAGATCATTTTCCTCAGACCAAGCATCTTGTCTTTGTTTTGACATGTGTTTAAACCCCCAAATGATTTGATGGTATTAGATTAGCCAAGTTAAAGAAGGTTTATACAAGTTTGCTAAAAGGATAGTGGAAAATACGATCTTTTATGTAAACGTGTATTAGCACTGACAATGCGCCTTGCATGTCTAGGCACTTCGATGTACAATGTTTGGTGGTATATTACTCACTCTTGGTTGTCCAACTGTTTCATATAGAATGAAGTTTCATCATTGAAAGGAAGCGTAAGACCATGGCTAATGAGTTTCGCGTATGTGACGATTGTGATGCGACGAACCTAAAGACGTTATTGCCTCGACTCAAATCGGTTGACCCTGATGCAAAAATTGAGATTGGCTGTCAGTCGTATTGCGGTCCAGGACGAAAAAAGGCTTTTGCGTTTGTGAACAATCGCCCATTATCAGCACCAACAGAGGATGAATTACTCGAAAAGGTTCAAAAAAAAGTCAAATAAATGTCACTGAATGTGTTCAGTCGACCTAAAAAGAGGTCCGTCCCTGTCAGGTCGGGCTTTTTATGTCCGTGAAATCTTCGAGAACACATTCATCAGCAAATTCAAGGATGTTTTCGGGAAAAGTTACCCGATATAATAGAAACACGTCTTAAAAAAGAGGGACGAAACGATGGCGTATCCAAAAGGGAAATTATCTGAAGAAAAGGTATTTAAAGATCCTGTGCACCGTTATGTTCACGTACGGGACGCATTAATATGGGATTTAATAGGGACAAGAGAGTTTCAGCGCCTTAGACGAATTAAACAGCTAGGAACCACTTACTTGACGTTTCATGGGGCAGAACACAGCCGATTCAATCATTCACTCGGTGTATACGAGATTGTGAGACGGATTGTGGATGATGTGTTTAAAGGACGACCAGAATGGGATGAGGGGGAGCGCGAGCTTGTACTGAGTGCAGCCTTGCTTCATGACCTTGGTCATGGTCCGTTTTCTCATTCCTTTGAAAAGGTCTTCCACTTAGATCATGAATCGTTTACAACAGATATCATTTTAGGGCAAACGGAAGTAAATGAAGTGCTTCGCCGGGTCAGTGATGATTTTCCAAAGCATGTGGCGGAAGTCATTGCCAAAACCTATCAAAACAAACAGGTGGTCAGTTTGATCTCAAGTCAAATTGATGCCGACCGAATGGACTATTTACAGCGTGATGCCTACTATACAGGCGTCAGCTATGGCCACTTTGATATGGAACGTATTTTGCGTGTGATGCGTCCGAGAGAAGACCAAATTGTGATGAAGCAAAGCGGGATGCATGCCGTAGAGGATTATATTATGAGCCGCTATCAAATGTACTGGCAAGTCTATTTCCATCCAGTGACGCGCAGTGCGGAAGTCATTTTAACGAAAATTCTACATCGTGCAAAAGAGCTGCATGAAACTGGTTATATGTTTACACATGCCCCAGTTCATTTTTACTCGATTTTTGAAGGGAATGTCACCACAGAGGACTATATTAAACTGGATGAATCCATTGTCTTATTTTATTTTCAGGCGTGGGAAGACGAAGAAGATCACGTGCTGGCTGATTTGTGCCGCCGTTTTATGAACCGCCGATTGTTCCATTATACAGAGTTTAATCCAAACGAAGAAATGACGAAATATTTCAAGCTGACCGCTTTGTTCGAGAAGGCAGGAATTGATCCTGACTATTATTTAGTGGTCGACTCTTCCTCTGACTTGCCCTATGACTTCTACAGACCAGGGGAAGAAGAAGAGCGGCTGCCGATCCACCTCTTGACGCAAAGTGGTCATATTAAAGAACTGTCGAGACAGTCAGATATTGTTGACGCCATTTCCGGTAAACGAAGAACCGATCATAAACTTTATTTCCCGATGGACTTAATTGTAGATATGTCGGAAAAAGCTGAAGAAAAGAAGGCGATCATGAAGCTGCTTGAATTGGGATAAGGAAGTATTGAAAAAGGAGATGTCGGGAATTTGTTGAAAGAGCATGCAAAGTTGATGAAGGTGTTCTCTGAATCTGGGGAAATCGTTGGACGGAAGAAGCTGCAAAAAATGATTTACATTGCAAAAAAGTTAGATTTGCCTTTTTACGAGAAATACGATTTTCATTTTTATGGCCCCTATTCAGAAGAGTTGACGCTCAGAATTGAAGAGCTGTGCAACCTTGGATTCTTGGACGAAATGAAGGAAAAAAAGGGCGGATACTATCAATATCGCTATTCGCTGACGGACAATGGGAAAGAATTTCTTGATCAGTGTGAAGTGGACATGCCTGATCTCAAAGTGGTGACGCAGCAGATGAACGAGCAATCATCTCGTTTTCTAGAGCTCGTCTCAACGATTTTATACTTTGATGTCCTGCCTCAAGATGAGGTGAAGGAAAAGGTCTTCACCATTAAAAGCAAGCAGCGCTATACGGACGAAGAATTTGAAGCTGCCCTTACTTATATCAAGCAATTGAAGGAAATGAACTAGTTGGCTTGCCGCATGATCCGCAAGGCAGCGGAATTGTCTCCTTAATGAATTATGATGTCAACCGTAACAAAGCGTGTATAGTTAAGATAGGAGACAAAAGGACAAACGCCTCTCTGTTTGTCCTTTTTATATGCTTACAGGTCACTCACTCGCTTCCCTGCTACGGCATAGTGTTCTTTTTTTATTTCTTCAATAATGACAGAAACTTTTTCTGCGCCTGTTGTTTGGACAACGGCATCAGTGACTTTCTCCACAAGGGCTCTTTTCTGCTCGTCTGTTCTTCCTTCAAGCATTTGAACGGTGACAATCGGCAATGCGAAAACCTCCTTTTTCCTTTAGTGTTTCGCTTCCCTTTAGTTTAAGGGACTTCTTATAGTATACTGAATGAAGTAAATCATTGTATAGAAAGAAAGAGGGATTCATGCCTTTGAACCAATTTCTTGTTTATCCATTAGAACTTATTCCATATGTCGCCATTACGCTTGTTGTTGCATTTACGATGCAGCTAAAAATCAAGGCAGATTGACGTTAAATCCACTAAAGCATCTGGATATATTGGGGACGATCTTGATCTTTGTGGCCGGGTTTGGCTGGGCGAGACCTGTACCGGTAAATCGTTACCACTTTAAGAACCCACGCTTAGCAGGGATTTGTGTCTCCATCGCTGGGCCTTTAAGTAACTTGGTTTTAGCATTTTTAGGCTTTTTTGTGTATGTGCTTCTTCAGAAATTTGGTGGAGAGTGGATCATGGGCTTTGAGCCGGGAGTCGATTATTTCTTCCAAATCTTTATTAACCTGAACGTCATTTTGTTCCTATTTAACCTATTACCACTCCCACCGCTGGATGGGTATCGAATTATTGAGGATGTCGTCAGTCCCGGCATTCGTGCAAAAATGACGCAATTTGAACAATATGGGGTGATCATTTTCCTCATATTCGTCATTACGCCGCTTGGTCAGTTTGTTTTTGGTCCATTAATCAGTATGAGAGATCAAATGATAGACTGGTTTAATTTTATTTTGAAACCGCTGCTTTAGGAGGTCTAATGAATGGAAGGTAAAAAAAAGAAACCAATTGGTTTTAACATTATTAAAAAGACAGATGCAACCGATGGACATGGAGGCTTTGGGGCGGGTTCACTAAGCCTCGATAACATCTCGCCAGTCATCATTGATGTAGAGGAAAAGGAAGCTGTCATTGATATTGGAGCAATGCATGCAAGAAGTGCCGTGGAAAAAGGGATTAAATTTTTGAAAAGCAAAGAAGAGGTGCCAAACGGAAAGCCGTATTGGCTCGTATGGGTGACCATTGACCGAAGAGAAGAAGGGCCTTATTATGCAGGGGTAACGGCCTGTGAAATGACAGTTGACCGCTCGATTCGCCGCGGGTATAAGTCGCTTCCAGAGCATGTGAACTTAATGGATAAATCCATGAAGCGTAAAATCATTGTCAGCCATATGGATGATGGATCGAAAAAGGTGCTTGCTGATTTCTTGAAGAGCCACAACGAAGCATTATGGGAAGCATCCACAACTGAATTGAAAGAAGGATTGGCTGTCCCTGAGTAATTGTGAAATTTTTGTGAAGAATGGCGGATGGCTACCAATTCCAGTCGTTTTTTGAGTAAACTGGTGTTAAAGCTAGGACATGGAGAATCCCGAGATGTATATCTCGGGGTTTTTCATGTTTTTTTTATTCTTCATCGTTTCATCCACTTTTCCCACCATTTCTTTGGCTGTTGATCTTGAGCCGGGTCTTGCTCAGATGCCTTTTCCTCAGCACCATAGCAGACACCTGTAGGCTCCGTTCCTTCTATAAAATAGGTGAATACCTTTGATTCACATCCTGGACCTGCAAGATCACCGGTTTTTGGATTGATATACACACCTTTTACGCCGTCTGGCGGCATGAAGGAGGAGGATGGCTTCTTTGAGAGAGCTGATTCCATAAAGGAGGCCCAAATCTTTTTCGCATAGGCGGTTTCTTCGACTGAGTCAATGGTGCGCCCTTTGTCATAGCCGGTCCACACACCTGTTACGAGCTGGGGAGAGAAGCCGATCATCCAACTGTCTGCTCCTGTCGTCCCCGATTTCCCCCCATATGTCCGCGTAAGTTCCTTCATAATGGTACGTCCAGTGACACTTGTATAGCCGTTTAATTGATCATTGAACATCCCAGACATCATATCGGTGGTGACAAAAGCTGCTCTTTCATCTAGTACTTGCTCCCGTTTTTGTTTTTCCTTAAACAGCACGTTGCCTTTTGCATCCGTTACTTTCGTAATAAAGGTTGGCTTGACCCGTTTGCCGCCATTGACAAGCATGGCATAAGCATTGGTCATTTCAATTGGTTTGACAGGAGATGTCCCTAGCGCAAGTGACGGCACTTGATCCAGTTTCTCGTTGATACCAAACATCTTGCCGGCACGTACAAGCTGTTCCATTCCTAAAAACAGATGGGTTTTAACTGCATAAATATTATCAGATAGAGCCAAAGCTTGAAGCATCGTAATGCCGTCATTGGCGTAATAGCCGTGATAGTTGCTTGGTGAATAATTGGCACCGCTTCCTTGGTCATCCAGTTTAAAAACTGTTTCCTCACTGCGCATGACGGTTGCTGGTGTAAATCCATTTTGCAAGGCCATGTAATAGAGAAGTGGTTTCATTGTCGAGCCTGGCTGTCTTTTAGCCTGTGTGACTCGATTGAATGGACTTTTCTTATAATCTCTTCCTCCAACTAGGGCAAGCACATGTCCTGTTTGGGGATGGATGGCGGTAAATCCAATTTGGATGTTTGAGTCGGAATTCATCGTGTTTTTCAGCGTCTTCTCTGCGATTTTCTGTAATTCAGGATGTAAGGTGGTTTGAATATGAAGTCCATAGGTTTTGATCTGTTCCTCTGTTAGGCCCAAGTTTTGCTTCAGTTCTCTAATCACATCATCATAAAAATACGGGGCTTGCTTTGCTTGTAGCTGCTTCTGATGCAGCGAACGATAGGACAGCTTTTCTTTTGCTGCATCAGCGGCTTCTTTTTTCGTAATCACGCCATCCTCTTTCATTTGCCTTAGGATCAAGGCTTTTCTTGAGTCCGCTTTTTCCTGATTGACATAAGGGGAATAGAGAGAAGGCCCCTTTGGTATACCGGCAAGCAAGGCAGATTCAGCTAGTGTCAAATTCTTCGCCTTTTTCCCGAAATAAAGACGGGAAGCGGCTTCCACACCGTACGCTCCGTGACCATAATAGATGGTGTTCAAGTATCCTTCTAAAATCTCATCTTTTGTATAGTTTTGCTCTAAGCGGATCGTGTAAAAGGCTTCATTCCACTTCCGCTTCCACGTTTTATCATGATCTAAATATAGATTCCGTGCATATTGCTGGGTGATTGTGCTAGCACCTTGCACCTTTGCCATTGCACGAATATCAGCCACCGCGGCACCCGCCATCCGTTTCACATCAAACCCATGATGGTCATAAAAAGTTTTATCCTCAACAGCTACAACTGCCTGCCTGATATGCGGAGACATGTCTTTTAATGAAACCCAATACCTCTTTTCTCCAAAGCTGGATTCTCCGAGTTTTGAGCCATCTGCTGCATAAATGGTCGTGGATTGGGGAACTTGAACAGAAGGGGCACCTTGCCACTTTGCAAGTAAAAGAATCGTCAAAAAAACAGTGCCTGCAAATAGAAAGGCAAGCAAGCCAATAAAAAAGCAGGCTCGAATCGTTTTCACGGTCATGCGGATTTTTTTATTACTCATGATTGTGTCCATGCAAAGCCCCCATTTTGACGGTTTTTTATCAGTATGGAACAAAGAAAACCGTTTTAAACAAGCGATCGCATCAGTGTGCGTTGAAAAATGATGCGGTTCTTTACAATTTGATATGAATCCACTATACTTTTTTCTTGAACAATCGATAACGTCATAGCCGTTAAAAGGCGCTAATAATAGATGTTTGTTTATTATTGGATGAGAGGAAGAGAACAATGAGCGAACTTTGGTATACAGAGAAGCAAACGAAGAATTTTGGCATTACATTGAAGGTGAATAAAACCCTTCACACAGAACAAACAGACTTTCAGCATTTAGAAATGGTGGAAACAAGAGAGTTTGGCAATATGCTGTTTTTAGACGGCATGGTGATGACATCAGAGAAAGATGAGTTTGTATACCACGAAATGGTGGCACATGTTCCTCTTTTTACTCATCCAAACCCGGAAAATGTACTTGTCGTAGGCGGAGGGGACGGCGGTGTCATTCGTGAAATCCTCAAGCATCCAAGTGTGAAAAAGGCCACGCTTGTTGATATTGATGGCAAGGTGATCGAATACTCAAAGAAATTCCTTCCTATAATTGCTGGAAAACTTGACGATTCTCGTGTGGATGTCAAAGTGGGAGACGGCTTTATGCACATTGCGGAAGCGGACAACGAGTATGATGTCATCATGGTTGATTCGACTGAGCCAGTTGGACCAGCTGTGAACCTGTTCTCTAAAGGATTTTACGCAGGAATCTCAAAAGCTCTCAAGGAAGACGGGATCTTCGTGGCACAAACGGACAACCCTTGGTTCACACCGGAATTGATTACGAATGTACAGCGTGATGTAAAGGAAATTTTCCCGATCACAAAGCTTTACACGGCGAATATCCCAACGTATCCAAGTGGTCTTTGGACATTTACAATCGGTTCTAAGAAATATGATCCACTTGCTGTGGAAGACAGCCGCTTCTTTGTTGTTGAAACGAAATATTACACAAAAGAATTGCACAAAGCAGCATTCGTTCTGCCGAAATTTGTGAGCGACTTAATTAAATAAATGAAGCGAAATGGAAATGCGCAAATGACTCTTTGCGCATTTTTTGAGCATAAAAGGAGGAATCTTGCGTGAGATTCGACGAGGCTTATTCAGGTAAAGTGTTTATTGGAAGTCAGCCGACATGGGAAGATGCAAAAGTCATTTTATACGGTATGCCGATGGATTGGACGGTCAGTTACCGCCCAGGCTCACGTTTTGGCCCGAACCGCATCCGTGAAGTATCTATCGGTTTAGAGGAATACAGTCCTTATTTAGATCGTGAGCTGCATGAGGTGCCATTCTTTGATGCAGGTGACATTCCACTTCCATTTGGGAACGCACAAAAAAGCTTAGATTTAATTGAGGCATATATCGACAGTATTTTAGAAAAAGAGAAATTTCCATTAGGAATGGGTGGAGAGCATCTTGTATCTTGGCCGGTTTTCCGTGCGATGCATAAAAAACACCCTGATTTGGCCATCATCCATATGGATGCACATACGGATCTTCGTGAGGAATATGAGGGAGAGCCGCTATCTCATTCCACACCGATTCGTAAAGTAGCAGGACTTATTGGACCTGAAAATGTGTTCTCCTTCGGTATCCGTTCTGGTATGAAAGAAGAGTTTGAATGGGCAAAAGAAGCGGGCATGCACATTTCTAAATTTGAAGTACTAGAGCCATTAAAGGAAGTTTTGCCAAAGCTGAAAGGCCGTCCAGTTTATGTGACGATCGACATTGATGTACTAGACCCAGCACATGCGCCTGGTACTGGAACGGTCGATGCTGGCGGTATTACGTCAAAGGAGCTACTTGCATCCATTCATGCGATAGCAGGTTCTAATGTTCAAGTGGTTGGTGCTGACCTTGTCGAGGTAGCGCCTGTATACGATCACTCTGATCAAACGGCGAATACAGCGAGCAAGCTTTTACGTGAAATGTTGCTTGGATTTGTGAAATAACATGTTGATAGAAGAGCTTGTCATCTCATGTAGACAAGCTCTTTTTTTGCATTGGACAAAAAGATAAAGAAGGCAGCTTATGTTTGCTGCTATATTCATGGTGTTCCCGCTTTATTGTGTTAGCGGCAGGCTTTCTTACGCTGAAAAGAGAGCTAGCAACAGAGCCGTCTGTTTTTGCTTCAAAAAAGGAGACAAAGGAAGAGATCGTTGGTCTGTTTCATTTTTCTTTTTTTCTAAAGTGATGTTTGAAGATCAAAACGAAGTTTAATGAGAGTGAAGGTGAGAAATGATGGTATGATAGGCAATCGTGAATATGGTATACTATTTTAGTTAAACGGGTCTTAACAAAGGAAGTGCAAAATGACACAAAACCAAATTTCAATTCATGTAAAGTCAGTGATGAAACCAGAGACGGGGCCGGCTGAAACGATCGAATTCCGAACAACTGGAACGTACCAAGAGAAGAATGACAAAACGTATCTCACTTACCATGAAGAACATGAAATGGGTAAAGTAAAAACCGTTGTGAAAATAAGTGAAAAAGGGATTTTTATTATGAGATCAGGTGCCATTCAAATGAAGCAGCGCTTTCTCATTGGAGAGACGACCGTGACACATTACACGATGCCATTCGGCACACTTCAGCTCGATGTGCATACACATAGCATTGATCTCGATGTGGACAACGGTTTACTGCACATTACGTACGATATGCTGACAGGTGAAGATCAAAAGCATTTACATACATTATCGATTTCGTATAAGGAGGATTTACGTACATGAATATCGCAGAACAGGTCAAAGATGCGTTAAAAGAAGAAATCATTGCGGCAGTCGTCAAAGCAGGACTTGCTGATGAAAGTCAGGTGCCAGATGTCCTTTTGGAAGTGCCGAAAGAGAAAACGCACGGTGATTATTCCACCAATATGGCGATGCAGCTTGCCCGCATTGCGAAAAAAGCACCTCGTCAAATCGCAGAGGACATTGTCAATGCGTTTGATAAAGGGAAAGCTTCTATTGAAAAACTGGATATCGCAGGTCCAGGATTCATCAATTTTTATATGAACAATCAGTATTTAACAAAGCTGATCCCAGCTGTCCTTGAGGCAAAAGAGGCATATGGTGAAACGAATACAGGCACTGGTCAGAAGGTACAAGTCGAATTCGTTTCTGCAAACCCAACAGGTGACCTTCACCTTGGACATGCCCGCGGAGCAGCTGTAGGTGATTCCCTTTGCAACATTCTGGATAAAGCAGGGTTCGACGTGAGCCGTGAATACTATATCAATGATGCAGGTAATCAGATCAATAATTTGGCTTTATCTGTAGAAGTGCGTTACTTTGAGACGCTCGGTCTTGAAAAAGAAATGCCAGAAGATGGCTACAGAGGAGAAGATATCAAAGGCATTGGCCAGAAGCTTGCTGATGAATTTGGTGACCGTTTCGTGCATGAGTCAGAAGAAGAGCGTTTAAAATTCTTCCGTGAGTACGGATTGAAATACGAATTAGAAAAATTACGTGGAGACCTTGAGAATTTTCGTGTCCCATTTGATGTATGGTATTCTGAAACATCTTTATATGAAAACAGAAAAATCGAGCCAACGCTAGAAGCGCTTCGTGAAAAAGGCTATATCTTTGAATCAGACGGCGCAACGTGGCTAAGTTCGACTGATTTTGGCGACGACAAGGACCGAGTGCTGATTAAAAAAGACGGCAGCTTCACGTACTTGCTTCCAGACATCGCATACCATAAGGACAAGCTTGACAGAGGCTTTGACCAGCTAATTAACATTTGGGGAGCGGACCATCACGGCTATATTCCTCGAATGAAAGCGGCGATTCAGGCACTTGGATATCCAGCAGACAAGCTTGAAGTCGAAATCATTCAGCTCGTTCACCTATACAAAAACGGTGAAAAGATGAAGATGAGTAAACGGACAGGAAAAGCAGTCACCATGCGTGATCTGATTGAAGAAGTAGGCTTAGATGCCACTCGTTATTTCTTTGCGATGAGAAGTGCGGCAACACATATGGACTTTGATCTGGACTTAGCGATTTCTACGTCTAACGAAAACCCTGTGTACTATGCACAATATGCGCATGCGAGAATTTGCAGCATGCTGCGTCAAGGTGAAGAAAAAGGCTACGAGCCGAACCTTGAGAAAGCAGATTTCTCTCACATTCAGTCGGAAAAAGAATACGATCTTCTGAAAATCATTGGTAGCTTCCCAGAGGTAGTAGCAGAAGCGGCTGAAAAGCGTATTCCGCACCGCGTCACCAACTATATTTATGACCTTGCATCAGCCCTTCACAGCTTCTACAATGCTGAGAAGGTCATTGATGTAGAAAACGAAACAAAAACAACAGCCCGTCTATCACTCATGAAAGCAACACAAATTACGCTAGCCAACGCATTAAAACTAATTGGCGTATCTGCACCGGAAAAGATGTAACTATAACTATGAAAGCCCCGCTATCTTTTAAAGACAGCGGGTTTTGAACATATTAATAATGTTAGAAATAGAATCGAATAATTGGCTGAGGACATCTCAAAACATGTTTTTGCCTCCTCTCTTTTCGTTGTGACATCTTAACGAGGGGGGGTGAAGGTTTGATCAATTTTTTAAAAATATTTTTAAATTCGATCATGTCATACAAAAAAGCACCTCATTTGGGACTGACCCCCTAAGATGAGACAAATAAAAAACACCTTCAAGTTTGAAAACGGACCGTTGTGATCCGAAATAAAACATGGAGGTGTTTTTTCTATGGGGACAAGAGTGAGTTATCCAGTTGAAGTCAAACAGAAGGCTGTAGAAATGAGGACCTGAACACGTCACCATATCACATTTGGCAGTAATGGCGTTGGCGAGTGCTGTGATATCACTGTAGCCGCAAAGAACTTTTGGGTGCTGACGGATCAAATCATAATCCATATAAGGCAAAAGCTCATTGCAATTAAAGCCGCCGATTGCTGTCAAAATGCCGTCAACTTCATCATGTGAGAACGCCTCATGTAGATCAGAAATACGGTGTTCAATGGACGATGAGGAATGAAGATCACATTCAAACACGTGTTTTCCAAAAGAGACAGTGAAGCCTAAAGACTCTAAACGGTTTTTGGCCTGAGAGATTCCTTCTTTTGATAAAATACTCGCACTTCGGCTTGGGGCGATGACACGAAGATGATCGCCCTTTTTTAAAGGAGATGGTGTACGCATAAGCAATTCTTCCTTTCCATCACATATTTCTCCATTATATCGGATTAATTCGCTCCAGTCTGTAAAAGCTAGAAGAAAGCAGTAGACCGTGCGTTTCATACAAACTCTGCAAAGGGTATGGAAGAGAAAAAGACAGAACGAATGAGGGCGAGAATGTGAAAAAGAGGAGACTGGAATTTTTATTTTTATATTTCATGATATTCGGGGCATATGTGGTGTATTGGTGGCCGGTGCCAGCTTGGGCTTTCCAGTTGTACGTAGCTAGTTATATCGCCATTATTTTGTTTAGTATTATCTCACTGATGCTAGAGAACCGGACATCACAGCACACATTGTTATGGATGTATGTGCTGATTTTTTTCCCAATCATCGGCTATATGTTTTATTTGTTCTCAGGGCAGCTCTACATAAAAGGTCATTTGTTCAAATCAAAGAGAATGTATAACCGTGAAAAATTGCGCAGAATATCAGAGCTTGAGAGCAAGCCGGATGAAACATGTTTAACCGATAACCAGCGTGCTTTTTTTCAATATACCGAAAAGGCGACAGGGATGCATGTGAATACAAATAGTGATATGGAGATTTTAAAGAATGGGGAGGAAACCTTTCCCCGGATTTTTGAGGAGTTAAAAAAGGCAAAAAGGTTCATTCATATTGAATATTACATGTTCAAATCTGATTTTCTCGGTCACCGGATGATGGAGATTCTGATTGAAAAAGTCAAGGAAGGCGTAGATGTTCGCTTCATATATGATGCGGTAGGCAGCATTCGCTTCTCCCGTAAAGATATTAAACGGTTAAAGCAGGCAGGTGTAAAAGTCGCTCCCTTTTTGCCTTTAAAATATGGATTCTTTAATCAAAAATTCAATTTCCGAAATCATCGAAAAATCGTGATTATTGATGGGGCAACGGGATTTGTCGGTGGGTTAAATGTTGGGAAGGAATATGTCGGACGAGATGAAAACATCGGCTTTTGGCGAGATACGCATGCGATGTTAAAGGGTGAAGCGGTTCAGAGGCTTCACTCCATTTTTATGCTGGACTGGGAGTATGTATCAGATGAAGTGTTAATTGATGACCCGAAATACTATACGCCGCACCCTGTTACAGGAGAAGATGTTATTCAGGTCGTCCCAACTGGACCTGATATGAAGGAAAGTATGAGTGATTTATATGATGCACTCATTTCAAATGCGAAACAATTAGTCTGGATTGCGACACCGTATTTGGTGCCAAATGAGTCGATTCGCACAGCGTTAAAAATTGCTGTCACCAGAGGGGTTGATGTGCGTGTGATGGTGCCTGAGACAAATGACGGCTTTCTCACGCAATACGCCACTCGGTCCTATTTTGATGAGCTTCTGAAAGAGGGTATCAAGGTGTATCATTATCAAAAAGGCTTTATGCATCAAAAAGTCATGATCGCAGATGGAGAGCTTGCCTCGGTCGGCACAGCGAATGTCGATATGAGAAGCTTTCAGCTCAATTTTGAGGTCAATGTCTTTACAGCGGCGAAGAAGCCAATCGAGCAATTGATGGCCCATTATGAGGAAGATATAAAGGAATGTGAGCAGATGAGACCGGTTCATTTTTATAAAAGGGGTTTAAAAGAGCGTTTGAAGGAATCGTTTGCCCGGTTGTTTTCAGGTGTATTGTGATGCGTGTGCTATTGAAATTCGGTCAATAGATCGATCAGTTATATTTTAACGCATCTTGTGACCCTGTTTGTCCTTTGGCAGGTACATGGTTTGTGCTGCAAGGTCAATTGAGCCGGATTTCAAGGATAAAGAAGTGGCTTCAGATGTATACGGGCTGCATGGTGAAATTGAATATCGATATGTGACGTTTGGCTACGATGAGCGCAGTCGTGTATTAAAGGATATCAATTTGAAGATCAAACAAGGGGAAACCGTTGCGTTTGTCGGGCCTTCAGGGGCGGTGAAATCGACCATTTGCAGTCTTTAATGGTGTGAGCACAAAGTCCATGACCTTGTCTTCTTTAAGACAGCAGATCGGGATTGTGCAGCAGGATTCTTTTTATTCTCAGGCACGATTCGTGAAAACATTGCGTACAGTGATTTAGAAGTAAGCGATGCACAGATTTGGGAGGCAGTACGACGTGCACATTTAAGAGGAGCTCGTTCAGCGTTTCCCAGAGGGTTTAAATACCGTCATTGGAGAGCGCGGGGTCAAACTATCAGGCGGTCAAAAGCAGCGCCTGTCGATTGCACGGATGTTCCTGAAAAATCCTTCGATCATCATTTTAGATGAAGCGACGTCAGCACTTGATACAGAAACAGAAAAAGCGATCCAAGACGCACGAGCGAACTTGCATTCGGACGGACACACTGGTCATTGCCCACCGACTTGCGACAATCAAACACGCAGTCGTATCATCGTTGTGACAGAGGAAGGTATCCAAGAACAAGGCCGTCATCAGATTTAATCCAAATGGGCGGCGTCTACAGCAGACTGCATGAAGCGCAGTTTGGTCATTGAAGAGAAAATCCTTTTGATAAAGGGCTTTTTTTGTTAGGATATAAAAAACTTGTGTAGGAAGGATCTGATGGAATGAAGGGACTTCGGCGTTTACAGAAGGGCGATAAGATCGGCATTTTTTCTCCCTCAAGTCCAGCATCAGCTACCTCGCCTATTAGATATCAGCGGGCGAAGGAATGGCTCGAACAAAAAGGATTCATTGTGGTACCAGGATCATTAACAGGGAAAGAGGATCACTATCGTTCGGGTACGATTCAAGAACGAGCAGCTGAGCTGAATGAGCTGATGGCGAGAGAGGATTTGTCCTGCATCATGTCGATGATTGGCGGGACGAACTCGAATAGTTTGCTGCCTTATCTCCATTTTGAGCTGCTGAACAAGCATCCGAAATTCATGATTGGTTATTCAGATGCGACGGCGATTCTTTCAGCGGCTTATGAAAAAACGGGTCTGCCTGTTTTTTACGGACCTGCGCTTGTGCCGTCTTTTGGAGAGTTTGAACCATTTGTCAATCATACATATCAATCTTTCGAGGACATTCTCATTCATCCGCAGTCCACCCCATATCAGGTGAAAAAGCCGCCCTTTTGGACTGATGAACGGATCAACTGGGAAGAGAAAATACGAGACAAAGAAAAACGTCCAAACGATTGGATGTGCGTCATAGAAGGGCAGGCAGAAGGCAGACTGATCGGCGGGAACTTAAATGCCATGTACGGCATATGGGGAAGTGAATTCATGCCTCAAGTTAAAAAGGGTGATATCCTTCTCATTGAGGATAGCATGAAAACCGCCTCGATTGTCGAAAAAAACTTCTCTCTTTTAAAGGTAAATGGTGTGTTTGAACGGGTATCTGGTATCCTCTTAGGGAAACATGAGCTGTTTGATGATGAAGGAACGGGCAAAAAACCGCACGATCTTTTACTTGAAGTGCTGGGAGATACAAAGAGGCCGCTCATCGCGGAGTTTGACTGTGCCCATACCCACCCGATGCTCACTATGCCAATCGGTACACAAGTGAAAATGGATGCAACGTCATGCGAGGTTTGGCTGACAGAAGCGTGGATATAAGAAAAAGAGCTAAAATAAAAATTATGGTAGCTCCTTGTCCATTCTGAAAGCAGTTGAAGAAGGTCCTGTGCCTTTTCCCCTCTACCATATTTAAGTAGTATGACTCTAAATGAGTGAGTCTGAAGGTTTCTAGCTCTATGATATTCTTAATGTTGACATTGTTTTTTTGAATACACATATAATCGATGCTGAGCCTGTTGGCACTTGAATTCGGATTGAATAGATTTGAGACATCTTCATATCCTCCTGTTCATTACTTTCTCATAATAGCTTTGTTATCCCTGTTTGCACAGGGATAAACCTTTCTCTATGGTTTCCACACAATGGTCCCTCCACCCGTTCGCCGATTCCCTCTAATGGCAGACAGCTCTTTGACAAGGCGGAGTAGTGCTTGATCTTTTAACTTCGCCTCAATCATAAAATCCACATCACGCCCGAACGGCTTTAATGCTTGAAAAAGCGGTAAGACAAAGGATATGTCCACATTATCCGCATGGCTCCGTATGGCCTTTTCTGATTTTGGTGAGGACAAATGAATTTTAGGCGGAATGCCGGTGCTTGCCCAAGTGTCGAACATTCTTGGCAGGATGTCCTCAAGCGTGGCATCGTCATCTTTGTTTGCGACGTGATGATGGTAATCAAAAACAAATGGAATGTCGTGCTTTTCGCATACACCGAGTGTTTCTAATGACGTATACGTTTTATCATCATTTTCAAGAGTCATTCTCTTCTTGATATGGGAAGGAAGCTGTTTGATATTTTCATCAAAGCGGGCAAGAGCCGATTCCTTATCTCCGTATGCACCACCCACATGAATATTTATATAGCCTTCCTCTTCAAGATTCATCGCCTCAAGCATCTGAAAATGGTACGTCATATCAATCACGGCATTCTCTGTGATAGAGGGCTTTGGGCTTGTAAATAAGGTGAATTGATTGGGGTGAAAGCTCACTCTTAATCCATGCCGTTTAACCAATTGGCCAATCTCAACAAACTCGTTGCGAAAGGGTGTCACAAAGTCCCATCGAACCTCAGGATGGGTTGCCAGCGAAACAATTGAGCTGGAAAAACGGTAAAGCGAAATATCATGAGCAATGGCAAAATAAAGCGTTCTTAGCGTATTGACGAGATTGGCCTTCGTTGTTCGTAACAAAGCCTGCTCTCTGTCTTCCTTTGAGAGCTTGCTGTATCTTGCAAAGGTCAGCGACTTGGCAGGAGAAGCTTCCCACAAGGTCATGGCATTGGATACATAACCAAATCGATAGCGCATAGGTCATCTCCTTTATAAAAAATAAGAAAACATGACGCCAATCCACTCGAGCGGCCGCATCTTAAGAGGACGCTGTTTGTATTTCTCATATGTCATGAGCTCAGAAACTTCAATGTGTTCACGGATCTTTTTCTCCACGTGAGCTGTAAAGGCTGCATCTTCAATGGCTACATCTACTTCTTCATTTAAAAACAAGCTGCGCTTATCAAAATTCGCCGTACTGATGATGCAGCGTCTATGATCAATGAGAATGGCTTTCGAATGATAAAACCCTTTATAAAATCGATACACAAGACAGCCAGCAGCAATCAGATCCTTCAAATAATGAAATCCAGCCTCTTTGACAAGAGGATGATCCGCCTTCATTGGGATGATGATTTCGATAGTGACGCCTCGCCTGCGCGCCTCAAGGAGAGCCTTGAGAAGAGGGGCAGATGGAATAAAATAAGGTGTACAGATGATGATCTGCTGCCTAGCCTGCTGAATATCTTGGAGAAATAAGCTTTCTAAAGAAAATCCAGCCGTCGCACGTGTTGTGCATTGTAATGTTCCCGGTTCTAGTGCAGGAAAAACCTCGTATTGTAGCTGGTGAATGCCAGATCCCCGGTACAAATCATTGAGGAACACATGCTGGAGGTCTGCAACAACCTGTCCTGTCATTCGCAGGTGATAGTCTTTCCAAATGCCAAATCTGCCCTTTTTCCCTATATATTCATCGCCAATATTAAACCCGCCAATATAGCCAATTTTCCCATCAATGACCGTAATCTTACGGTGATTTCTCATGTTTAAACGATAAATCCAAAAAGGAAAACGAGGTTTATTTAAAAAGTAAAATTGTATGCCGCTTTTTTCTAGCATGTGGATCGACTTTTGATCAAATGGATAGGAGCCTAATCGATCGGTTAGCAAAAAGACAGAAACGCCTTGCTCCGCTTTGGCTTTAAGTGCATGTAAAATTCTTTGCCCAATCTTGTCGTTCTTTACAATAAAGAACATCATATGAATAGAAGAAGAGGCTTGCTGAATATCCATGAGCAGCTGATCAAAAAGTGGTTCGCCATCATGATAAAAGACTGCATCGCCACTTGTTTGGTCAAAAGTCCGTTCGAAAGCATGGGTAGAAAAATATTTTTTGCCCATATAAAGGTCCAAAATCACAAGTAGTACGATGGCAATGAATACGAGTAGAATGATCAATGCGATCATGAAGGTTCCTCCTTTTTTGCATATTTCAATAGTGTACCCAAACGTGTAAAAAATATTGACTGAATACTCATTCATTATTTATGATAGAGGTACAACATGGATACGAACAAAATGGGTTTTGTGGAATGAAAGGGGGAGCAAGATGAATAGCCTTTTAATGATGAACTTGATTGCATTTGCGGCGGTGACCGCGTACGCTGTGTATTTGTTTATTTATCTTATTCGAACACGAGCGGCGTATATTCGTCTTGGTAAAAAAGAAGAGTTTCAACAAGACATAAAGAAACGCTTAGAGCGTGTCTGGGTTAATGTGTTTGGACAAAAGAAGCTGTTAAAGGACAAGAAGAGCGGCATCATTCATGTGCTGTTTTTCTATGGATTTATTCTGGTTCAGTTCGGAGCCCTTGATTTTATTATGAAGGGACTTGTCCCAGATAGCGGGCTTCCATTAGGGCCGCTGTATGGCGCCTTTACGTTTTTCCAAGAGGTCGTCACACTTTTCATCCTAGTGGCGGTTGTTTGGGCTTTCCATAGAAGATATGTTGAAAAGCTTGTTCGTTTAAAAAGAGGCTTTAAATCAGGTCTTGTGCTATTGTTTATTGGTGGTTTGATGCTGACTGTATTACTGGGGAATGGCATGAATATCATTTGGCATGGACATTCACTGTCACCAACTGAGCCAATTGCTTCAGCCATTGCCTTCTTGCTAGGTGGACTTTCCCCACTTGCGGCAACGATTGTTTTTTATGTGGCATGGTGGGTGCATCTCCTCATTTTGCTGACGTTCTTAGTGTATGTCCCGCAATCAAAGCATGCCCATCTGATTGCAGGTCCGTTAAATGTATTTGCAAGCAGATTAGACCCACCGGGCAAGCTGCAAAAAATTGATTTTGAAGATGAAACTCAAGAGACCTTCGGTGTTGGGGAAATTGAAGATTTCCGGCAGTCTCAGCTGATCGATCTTTACGCCTGTGTGGAATGTGGGCGCTGCACGAATATGTGCCCGGCAACAGGAACTGGGAAAATGCTTTCTCCAATGGATTTGATTTTAAGGTTAAGAGATCATTTAACAAATAAAGGGGCTGCGATTACATCGAAGACGCCTTGGGTGCCGCAGCTTGCCTTTAGGCAGACAGCAGGGAATCAGTTGGCCATGCAGGCGAGAGGAGCTGGAGCTGAGGAATCAGCCGCTAGTACCATGTATCATCCTTCACTGATTGGTGAGGTCATTACAGAAGAAGAAATCTGGGCATGCACGACTTGCCGAAACTGTGAAGATCAATGCCCTGTCATGAACGAACACGTCGACAAGATTATTGATATGCGCAGATATCTCGTGCTGACAGAAGGAAAAATGGACCCAGATGCACAGCGTGCCATGACAAGCATTGAGCGCCAAGGAAACCCTTGGGGATTGAATCGAAAAGAAAGAGAGAATTGGCGTGATCTCAGGGAAGATGTGCATGTGCCGACAGTGAAAGAATTGAAAAAATCAGATCAGTCCTTTGATTATTTATTCTGGGTCGGCTCAATGGGAGCATATGACAATAGAAGCCAAAAGATTGCGCTTGCATTTGCAAAACTCCTCAATGAAGCAGGCGTCTCCTTTGCCATCTTAGGCAATAAAGAGAAAAACTCGGGCGATACACCAAGAAGACTCGGCAATGAATTTTTGTTCCAAGAGCTTGCCACAAAGAACATTGAAGAATTCCAGAAAAATGGTGTCACAAAAATCGTCACGATTGATCCTCACGCTTACAATTTATTTAAAAATGAATACCCGGACTTTGGGCTTGAGGCAGAAGTGTACCATCATACAGAATTACTATCAGAGCTAGTCAAAGAAGGGGAATTAACGCCTGTACATGAAGTAAATGAAGTGATTACCTTCCACGATTCTTGCTATCTGGGCAGATATAACGAAGTGTATGATCCACCAAGAGATATTTTAAAAGCCATTCCTGGTGTGACACTGAAAGAAATGGAGAGAAACCGTGAAACCGGTATGTGCTGCGGTGCAGGTGGAGGATTAATGTGGATGGAAGAAGAGACAGGTACTCGGATTAACACAGCACGAACGGAGCAGGCATTACAGGTGCAGCCGTCCATCATCAGCTCGGGCTGCCCATATTGTTTAACCATGCTGGGAGATGGGACGAAAGCGAAGGAAGTAGAGGAGCAAGTAGGCACGTTTGACGTAGCAGAACTTCTTGAAAAATCAGTGTTTGGCGAGACTAGAACGCAGGCTTCGTAATGATGATATGCCGATGAATCTTATGTTCATCGGCATGTGTATGGCGAAATTTCATCAACCGTCTAGATTATATGTAAGCGGTAACAAACGGGAGGGGGAAATCAATGAGCACGACAGTCATTGTATCTGGAGCGAGAACACCATTTGGAAAACTGGGTGGATCTTTAAGTAGTTTAACTGCCGCACAATTAGGCGGAATGGCGATAAAGACTGCAATGCAAAGAGCCTCAACTTCTCATGAGGTGGATGAGGTCATCATGGGAAGTGTCCTTCAAGGAGGACAAGGTCAAATTCCTTCAAGGCAAGCAGCTAGACATGCAGATCTTCCATGGACGGTTCCTACGCAAACCATCAATAAAGTCTGTGCTTCTGGAATGCGCAGTGTCAGTACAGCAGATCAAATCATTCGAGCAGGAGATGCTGAGGTAATCGTGGCAGGCGGTATGGAATCCATGTCTCATACCCCTTATCTTCTAAAAAAAGCGCGATGGGGCTACGAAATGGGAGATGGTACGGTACAAGATGCGATGATTTTAGATGGATTAACCTGTTCGTTTACAGGTGTTCATATGGGCGAGTATGGAAGTATGGCAGCGAAGGAGCTCGGAATCACGCGAGAAGAGCAAGACCTTTGGGCGCTAAGAAGTCATGAGCGAGCCGTCGAAGCTCAAAAACGTGGATTTTTTAAAAATGAAATCACCCCAGTCACAGTCAAGACGAAAAAAGGAGATCAGCTTATCACGGAAGATGAATCCCCGCGGCGTGATACGTCATATGAAAGATTATCAAAGCTCATGCCTGTTTTTGATCAGACCGGTACCATTACTGCTGGAAACGCACCGGGTGTCAATGACGGAGCAAGTGCGCTTCTTTTAATGAAAGACACTTATGCTATGAAGCTTGGCGAAAAGCCAATGGCAGTCGTACTTGGTTATGCAGAGGTAGGGGTAGAGGCAAAGGACTTTCCAAAAACACCAGCCGTTGCCATCGAAAAGGTTTTAAAGAAAACAGGAAAGCGTTTAGAGGATATCGATTTGTTTGAAATCAATGAGGCCTTTTCAACGGTGGCTTTAGCATGTGAAAAAACACTCGGGCTGGACCGGCGGAAAATGAATATTAACGGAGGAGCCGTCGCGCTTGGTCACCCAATTGGGGCAAGTGGAACGCGTATTATACTGACCTTGATTTATGCATTAAGACAAAGAGGCGGCGGCATTGGCATCGCAGCGATTTGCAGTGGCGGCGGTCAAGGGGACGCCATCATGATCAAGGTGGATTAAAAGGGAGGCGTTTATTGTCATGCGTACAAAAGAGACCGTCATGGTCGTCGGGGCTGGTCAAATGGGATCGGGCATTGCCCAAGTATTTGCACAGTCCGGCTACACCGTCTTGCTCCATGATGCAGCTGAAGAGCAGATTCATAGAGCCATTTCTTCTATGACCCATCAGCTGACGAAACGAGCGGAAAAAGGAAAGCTGGCACATCAGGCAGTCCGTGACATTACGCAGCGGCTTGCCGTCTCAACAGATTTAAAGGACGTACAGCAGGCACATTTAGTGGTTGAAGCTGCCTCAGAACAAATAAGTGTCAAGAAACAAATCTTTCAAACCCTCGATCAATTTGCAGAGGCTGAGTCGATATTTGCAACAAATACGTCTTCTCTGTCGATCACAGAATTAGCAGCCGTTACGAAAAGGCCAGAGCAAGTCATTGGCATGCATTTTATGAATCCGGTTCCTGTGATGAAACTGGTTGAAGTTATCCGTGCGCTGCAAACGAATGACGAAACGTATCAAGTCATTTTTGAAACAGCGAGGAAATTAAACAAAACCCCAATTGAAGTAGAAGACTTCCCAGGGTTTGTTTCAAATCGCATTTTGATGCCAATGATCAATGAAGCCATCTACACCCTTTACGAAGGTGTGGCAGATGCAGAAAGCATTGATGGCATCATGACACTTGGGATGAATCACCCAATGGGTCCGCTTCGTCTCGCTGATTTAATTGGACTGGATACCTGTTTATTTATTATGAATACCCTTCACGAGGGTCTTGGAGATAGCAAATATCGTCCTTGCCCTCTTTTGAAAAAATACGTAAGCGCAGGCTGGCTAGGTAAAAAGACAAAGAGAGGTTTTTACACATACCACGACCACTCATAGGGGGAGTCAGGATGGATGTTTTGCTAACGGAAAAACAACGTCTCTGGAGGAAACAGGTAGCAGCATTTGCACGCCAGCATGTAGATCCTGAAATAGAAGCCATGGAACAAGGCCAGTTTCCGAGAACACTTTTAACTGAGATGGGACGGCAAGGCTTTCTAGGGATTCCGATACCAGTTGCGTTTCAAGGATTAGGAGCAGATTTTACAACGTATATCCTTGCGATTCATGAATTGTCGAAAGTGAGCGCAACCATCGGTGTCATTGTGTCTGTTCACACATCTGTTGTGACGATGCCTATTTTGGCTTTTGGTACAACCGAGCAAAAAGCATCCTATGTTCCGCTGCTTGCAACCGGTCAAAAGTTGGGAGCCTTTTGTCTGACTGAACCAATAGCTGGATCAGATGCCTCTAGTATTCAGCTAAGAGCAGAGCGGGTAGACGACCACTATGTGTTAAATGGAACGAAAATTTTTATCACGAGCGGCGGGGAAGCGGAGCTGTATCTTGTATTTGCAGTGACAGATCCTGCTTCTACTAAAAAAAATATATCGGCGTTCATTGTCGAGAAAGATACACCGGGATTTACAATTGGAAGAGATGAGAAAAAGATGGGACTGCATGGGTCAAAAACAGTGACGCTTCATTTTGATGGCGTATGCATTCCGAGGGAGCAGCTGCTCGGTGCAGAAGGAGAGGGCTTCCGAATTGCCATGTCTAGCTTAAATGCGGGAAGGATCGGTATCGCAGCCCAAAGCCTAGGTATTGCAGAGGCCGCATTAACTGAGGCAGTAACCTATTTAAAGCAGTATCCAGCCGGCCTTGAAACGACCATTCGGCTAGGCGATCTGGCGGCGAATTGGGAAGCGGCCAAGCTCCTTGTCTATCAGGCAGCTTCTTATAAAGAGGCCAATCGACCGGTCACAAAGGAAGCGTCGATGGCGAAGTTATTTGCCTCCAAAACGGCAGTTGAAATCAGTACAGAAGCCATCCATTTGCTTGGCATGGATGGTTATACTAATCGATATCACGCAGAGCGCTACTTTCGTGATGCGAAAATTTGTGAAATCTATGAAGGAACAAGTGAAATTCAAAGGCTGGTCATTTGTAAACAGCTAATATGAAATGAGGTGGCTCAGGATGCAGTTCCAATTATGTGACGAACATGAAATGATACAAAAAATGGTGAGAGATTTTGCGAGAAATGAAGTGGAGCCAACAGCAGCAGAGCGAGACGAGACAGAGACCTATGATCCATCTATTTTTCGTCAGATGGCAGAGCTTGGTTTAACGGGCATACCTTGGCCGGAAGAGGTGGGCGGCATTGGCAGTGACTATTTGGCTTATGTGATAGCGGTTGAGGAGCTTTCAAGAATGTGTGCCTCTACTGGCGTCACCCTGTCTGCCCACACATCACTCGCCTCTTGGCCAATTTATACATTTGGGACAGAGGAGCAAAAGGAGACATATTTAAAGCCGCTTGCAGAGGGAAAGAAGATAGGAGCATACGCACTGACTGAAAGTGGCTCAGGTTCAGATGCAGGGGGAATGAAGACAACAGCAGTGAAAGCTGGCAGCGAATACATCCTGAACGGTGCGAAGATTTTTATTACAAATGGAGGGATTGCAGATACCTATATTGTGTTTGCAGTGACAGACCAAGAAGCTTCATCTCGAAATACAACCGCCTTTATTGTAGAAAAAGAAACACAGGGCTTCTCGATAGGCAAAAAAGAAAGCAAACTCGGCATACGCTCATCACCAACGACTGAAATCATCTTTGAAGATTGTCGTATTTCCGAAAGGAACCGGCTCGGTAAAGAAGGAGAAGGATTTAAAATAGCCATGATGACGCTGGATGGCGGGAGAAACGGCATTGCTGCACAGGCTGTTGGGGTCGCTCAAGGTGCTCTTGATGCGGCAGTCAGTTATGCAAAGGAGCGCAAACAATTTGGCAAACCGATCATTCAGCAGCAAGGGATCGCTTTCAAGTTAGCCGATATGGCGACATCGATTGAAGCATCAAGGTTGCTTACCTATCAGGCAGCATGGCTTGAAACGAAAGGGCTTCCGTATGGAAAGGAATCAGCCATGTCCAAGCTCTTTGCTGGTGATACAGCTATGAAGGTGACGACAGAAGCCGTTCAAATTTTCGGCGGATACGGCTATACAAAGGATTATCCAGTCGAACGATACATGCGTGATGCGAAAATCACTCAAATCTATGAAGGCACACAAGAAATCCAGCGGCTGGTCATCTCACGGAAACTGCTAGATATGTAGAAAACGAGTAAAGACCACCTGAACGTAAGGTGGTCTGTTTTAGTGCGGTTGACTCAGCTTTAAGAGCACCTCATTATTTTAATTCAGTAGCAAAATCTAAAGGTTTTTTAGGAAAAAAAGGATTGTGTCAGCAAAATGAAATTTTTAGCTTAAGAGTGACCTGTCAACGATGATGTGGAGTATATCGATACATATGAACTGGCCACAAGCCTACTAAAGTATTAAACTTCAATAAAGATATAGCTAAACCCACATACAAGGTAATAGTCAATTTTCCCTGAATTTTAGATAATTTCCAGTATCGATCCATATTATAATGGGATTATGTTAAAATTGAAGAAATATAAATATGGGAGGTTATTATGAACGCTGCTACCACCTTAGGAATCGTAACCATGGTGATATGGATTCTGGTTTCCGCAGAACTTTCAAAGACTTCAAAAAAAGACAATGATCAAAAAGAAAACAGTCGTAGAAAATTAATTGTCTTAATGATTGCAGGAATTGTATTGACCGTAGCTGTAGTAATCTCATTATTTCAGAAACTTTAGATTAAGATCAATTATAAAAGTGTATATAAAGTTTTCATCATTTAATTTTTACACATATTATATAGTGTAAGTAAAACTTGAGGCAATCACAGAGAATAGAATGAGAGAGAGTTATTCATTGAATCTATCTCTGTCTTTAGTAAAGATGAACGTGTTTATTAATAATATTCCGTTAATAACTTCAAGGATAAAGGTAGCTTTCTTACTATAAATATAAATGACATCATTTTTTAAGTGATGATAAAAGTTTACCTACCTCTAAGACAGGTCAATAAAGATTTGAAATGAATTGATTTCTTGATAGTGTTTATTAGATATTTTGACTAGTTTTTAGAGAATTATGCATTTTATGCCATTACATAAGTGCCCTGTAAAAAAAATGAACTTAATCCCTGATAATAATTGGTTATAAATCCCTCTATTTAAATTAATGTTACATATTTTACAAAAAATGTCGATATGTATTTTAATTCTTGTTAGACTAAAAGAGTGGTAAATAATAGAAGGAGGTCATATTATGACGAAAGCAACAGATTCTAAGTTTTATGCTTTATTATCGCTATCACTTCTTGCGGTAACATTAGTAGCTTTAGTGATTGGTAATGGTTCTTTGATTGCAGCAAATCTGGGTGTTAGTACTGCAACTGCGGCAACAGTAGTTAATTTCTTAGATACTTGGTCCTCAGTAGCGACAGTCATTACAATCGTTGGCGTTTTCACTGGCGTAGGAACCATTAGTTCAGGTGTAGCTGCTGCTTTTTAAAATGACTTATGCATAAAATAAATAAGCTATTTAAAATATATGATCAAAGTATAATGGGGTATCTCAATTATATTGGGATGATTCTTTTTTCTTTCATTGTTATGGTAGCGTTGATTTTCTATCGGAATGAGATTCCCAGCACTTACCTAAACAGCTTTATTTTTATTTCAATATACATTGTAGCTACAGCTAATATTAATCGTTGTGTATTACCGTATAGAAGACAGCAGCCAGGCTTGGTCTTTATCTCTAAACAATTATTGTTGAAACATTTATTCTTTACGATTAAAAAAGGATATTCAGTTCAATTACTTTTGGCTTGTTTCATCGCTTTAACCTTTTTGTTAGTAGAAAAACAATATTTCATTATGATACTAGCTCTTGTGGTCGTAATGCTTTCTTTTGCATCTCAATTATTGTCTGGTCTATTCAATATCATAAATAGAATACTCCTTTTGTTACAATTTTGGTATATAATAACGTCCGTTTTTGAAGCAGTTTTGATACTGCAAATAGTGCAGTCTCTTCTTATTTACATTTACATAAGTAATTCTCATAGGATACCTTTGACAACTGGACTTTCCTTCCTAAAAAGTGCGAATAAGCAACATAGGTCTGGAAATATATGGATGCTTTAATTTCCTTAGGAAAAGAAATAGTCGCTGTACTGTAATGCAATAATAAGTAGAGCATGAAATTTCAAGTTAAACAAAGCTTGCGAAAAGAAGTAAAGGTATTCACATAAAAATCGAAAAAAAGGTTTATACAATTTTTTCATTATAGGTACACGTAAACTTAACCCGTTGACGTGTGCCTTTTTATAAACTTTATAAAAAATGGGCAAATCACTTCGTCCGAACGATAGCCAAACAGATGCTGTTATCTTGTACAGTCATTTTATTCATTCATCAGTGCTGCCTTTGGTTGTTCCAATTTTTTCGTTTGGAATGAATAGAACGGCATACAAAAAGCATGCCGGACACCAGCACCAGTCCAATTTCCCGCAGATAAAGGACCAAAAGGTGCTCCTCGTGCGAAAAAATCAAAAATTAACATGATTAAAGGTGGCATAAACTCTCCTAATTTGTTTATAATGAGAGGTATGGTTTGTCGTAAAAATAAGGTATAAATACTTATTATTTCACTGATAAATGGATACATACATGTAATAGAAAGGGAGTGTCTGACCTTGAGTTTGAAAGAATACTCACAGGAACAGCTCAAACAAATGTCTTTAGTTGAACTTGCTTATGAAATTTCCAGAGACAGCAAAACGCCGATTACGTTTTCCGAGTTAATAGATGAAATGGCCCGTCTGCAAGGGATACAAAAATCAGATCTTGATGATCGATTAGCTCAATTTTATACAGATTTGAATATAGATGGCCGCTTTATTTCGCTAGGTGATCAAAGGTGGGGACTTCGCAGCTGGTATCCAGTTGATCAAATGGAAGAAGAAGTTCAGCAAGCTGTGAAATCAAAAGCGAAAAAGAAAAAAGCGAAAGCGGCTGTCGTTGAAGAAGACTTCGATGATTTAGAAGAGGAAGAAGAAATCGATGAGCTTGAAGAAGATCTTGATCTGGTTGAAGACGACGATGACATTGACTTAGATGATGATGAAATTGACGAAGAACTAGAAGACTTCGACGAAGACGATGACGAAGACGAAGACGATGATGGCTTAACTGAAATTCAAGACGAACTAGACGATGATGAGGAAGACAAATAATCCTCTCAAGCCAGGTCTTCAAACAGGACAAAACTGTCTTGACTTTCGAGAGCGAACTATGTAGTATGTATTTTGGGCTCTCTAAAAAAGAGTACGTAAAGATACGTTCATTTACGCTCCCTTTCATTTATTTGAAAGGGAGCTTTCTTATTTTTCAAGAGATTTAGCGATACACTCTAAAGGGATGAAGCTGTGCATGTCTAGTCATGCAAGGGTAAAAAAGAGAGGAGCATACGAAATGACAAAGTATATTTTTGTAACAGGAGGAGTTGTTTCCTCACTTGGAAAAGGGATTACGGCTGCATCGTTAGGCCGCCTTCTTAAAAATAGAGGGATGAATGTCACCATTCAAAAGTTCGATCCATATATAAATGTAGACCCAGGGACAATGAGTCCATACCAGCACGGTGAGGTGTTTGTCACAGATGATGGTGCTGAAACAGATCTTGACTTAGGTCACTACGAGCGTTTTATTGATATTAACTTAAATAAGTATAGCAACGTGACGACTGGTAAAATTTACTCTACTGTCCTGAAGAAAGAGCGCCGTGGCGACTATTTAGGCGGTACAGTTCAAGTTATTCCCCATATCACAAATGAAATCAAAGATCGTGTATACCGTGCGGGAAAAGAAACCGGTGCAGATGTTGTCATTACAGAAATCGGGGGAACAGTTGGGGATATCGAATCCCTTCCATTCCTTGAAGCGATTCGTCAAATGAAGAGTGACATCGGTCGTGAAAATGTGATGTACATTCATTGTACCCTTGTTCCTTACATTCGTGCAGCAGGCGAGCTGAAAACAAAACCAACACAGCATAGTGTGAAAGAACTGCGCAGCCTTGGCATTCAGCCAAACGTCATTGTTGTCAGAACAGAAATGCCAATGACACAAGATATGAAGGACAAAATAGCTTTATTTTGTGATATTGATACAAAAGCTGTGATCGAATGTCAGGATGCAGACACACTTTATTCGATTCCGCTAGATTTACAAAAACAAGGATTAGACAAGCTTGTATGTGAGCACATGAAGCTCGATTCCCAAGATGCAGACATGAATGAGTGGAAGGCTCTTGTCGACAAAGTGCAAAGCCTTTCAAAGCAAGTAACAATTGGACTTGTAGGGAAGTATGTGGAGCTTCAAGATGCTTACATTTCTGTTGTCGAATCACTTCGTCATGCAGGCTATGCATTTGATGCTGATGTTCAAATCAAATGGATCAATGCAGAGGAAGTCACAGCAGATAATATGGCTGATTTCGCGCAAGATGTAGACGGCATTATTGTACCTGGAGGCTTCGGAGATCGAGGAGTTGAAGGGAAGATTATTGCAACGCAATTTGCTCGTGAAAACAAAGTGCCTTTCTTCGGTATTTGCTTAGGTATGCAAGTAGCATCTATCGAATATGCGAGAAATGTACTAGGTTTTGAGGGAGCACATTCAGCAGAAATCGATCCAGAAACAGCATTCCCAATCATTGATCTTCTTCCAGAACAGAAGGATGTAGAGGATCTAGGCGGAACACTACGTCTTGGCCTGTACCCTTGTAAATTAAATGAAGACACAAAAGCATTTGCTGCATACAATGACGAAGTAGTATACGAACGTCACCGTCATCGCTATGAATTCAATAACGAATACAGACAGCAAATGGAAGCAGCAGGGTTTGTATTCTCTGGTACAAGCCCAGATGGACGTCTTGTCGAAATTATCGAGCTGAAGGATCACCCTTGGTTCCTAGCTTCTCAGTTTCACCCAGAATTCACTTCAAGACCGACAAGACCACAGCCATTATTTAGGGATTTCGTTGGTGCTTCACTGCAAGCATCTGAAGCAAAATAGAACAAAAAACAGCCGAGAATATCATCTTCTGAAGTGCACCCCAAATATTAGACACAGTCTAACATTTGGAGGTGCTTTTCTTTGGCTAAATTTACAATTGAAGATAAAATCAAAGCGGTAAAACGATACCTCATTGACCGTGGGAGCTTGCTTAGAATTGCAAAACAGATTGGCGTGAACAAAAGTATACTTCAATATTGGGTCAGAAAGTATCAATATCATGGCGAAAAAGCTTTTTCAAAGTCATATACAAATTATCCAGTCCGATAT
>NZ_JBAWSW010000022.1:0-48217 GCF_037104745.1 Bacillus sp. FJAT-53060 | reverse complement strand
ACGTGCCGACCTGTTTCTCTAGTTGTC
Organism: Bacillus sp. FJAT-53060; assembly: GCF_037104745.1. NCBI lineage: Bacteria > Bacillati > Bacillota > Bacilli > Caryophanales > Bacillaceae > Bacillus > Bacillus sp. FJAT-53060. The sequence continues at coordinate 48,190 of NZ_JBAWSW010000022.1, read as the reverse complement.
TTTTAGATTGATTCTGAGTCAGCTCCTTTTTCCATCTATAATACGAAGTGCGTAAGATGCCTAAATGGACACAAATGTCCTGTACCGTCATCGTTTTGCGAAATTCTTCTACCAGTTTGATTGACGTTTCCTTATCAACTTCCTTTCCAATTCGTTGTACTTTTTTAAAACTTCATTCTGTTGTCTCAGATAACGATTTTCTGCCTGCAGTCTCTCTAATTCCGAAGAGTACTCGGGACCCTTTCCATAGATATATTGTTTTCCAACAGGCTGTTCGAACCTGTGTGTATCCCCAGCCTTATGCCACCTCACCCATGTCTGAACCTGCGTCTTATTCTTGATATTCAATTCCTGCATGATCTCTTTCATAGGTACACCTGCCAATCTCATTTCTACAGCCTTCTGTTTGACTTCAACTGGATAACTCACTCTTGTCCCCATAGAAAAAACACCTCCATGTTTTATTTCGGATCACAACGGTCCGTTTTCAAACTTGAAGGTGTTTTTTATTTGTCTCATCTTAGGGGGTCAGTCCCCATGCTGCAAGCTTTTTTTAATTTACTTTTGATTCGTTTTCCATTTCCCAAAGCTTTTCGAAAAATGGCTGTCCTTTAATCATTTTTTCACAGAATGCTAAATGGTTTTGAGACCACCCATCAATCGTTTCATTGTAAAGCATGTTCCAAATCTCTTCGAATGACATTCGTTTGATTCGGTTGTACATGCGCGGATTCCATTCCGTATACCAATAGGCAATTTCCGCCCTGTTTTGAAGTCCTTTTAATTGATCGAGCGCCATAAACATCAGCTGCTTCAACTGTCTTTCTTTTCTCGTTAATCCGCTGATATGCTGCGGTGGCAATGATAGAATATGATACTCTTTCGTCGATTCAAGGCTGTCTGTTGAGAATTCATACTCCTCTGCCTTCACATCTTTCACCATTTCATACACCAATTGCTCCTGTCTTGGAATCAATCGGCTCTTTCTGACAGGTATGGAATACCCAATCGTATCCACAGCGATGATCCGAATGCCATCCGTTACTACAAAGCAATACTCTAATTTTCGTCGTTCATGATTTTTGCGAACATATGATTTCTCAAATACAGATTCTAGCAGCGTTTTCGGGAGCTCTGATAGATCATTCTCTATGTAATCAAACAAAGGACTCTGCACCTTGAGTAAAGGCACTTGATCTAACAACTCGACACTGTCCTCCTTGCGCCACTCATGAAAATGGCACACATTATAGCCATTTTCTTCCCCTTCAAACCAATTCACCCATACGTCATGAAGAAATAACATAACCAATCCCTCACTTTTTAAAAACTGTTGTCCACAGTATGGGCAAGGGATAGAGAAATTATTCCAACTTTATTAAACTTCAAGCTGGGCGGCAGATGGTTTGTCCTTATTTTTTCGTTATTGTTAATAAAGCGGAAAAACCTTTCATCCGCATTGATAATAAACTGATAGCCAGCAACACTAGGCCGAAGATGGCAGTCATCCATATGACACCAATATATTTAGAAAACATACCGGCGATGATTAAACCGAGGTTAAAGAACATCTGTAAAATGGACATCGCACGTCCTCTATAGGCATTTGGAGTAAACCCAAGAAATAAACTGCTAATCGGCACATTCAAGAAAGCATTCATTAACCCAATACCAAAAATCCAAAGGTAAACAAACAGTGCTTCTAGAAACTCAACCGGTATGATAACCATCATCCAAATCCCCATAAAGATCGTCGTGGAAATTAAAATATAGCCTGGTTTTAATTTTCCAAGTAAATATGACCCTAAAATGGAGACAATAACGGCTTCAATCATCCCAAAATGAAAACCTGATACTTGAAATTCATGCAGCAAAATGGAGTTGGATGTGATTTAAAGCCTGCTTTTTCTGGTTTCAAGGTTACTATTTATTTGATTATTTCAGCAAAATTAAAACACAATGTCCGTTAACGCTCCTTTGTCTAAAGTCTACTCTCAGACAGAAGTATACTTTGTTTCATTCTTGTATTTAGAATTTTTCATCCATAAATATGATGTGATGAGTAGAGCAGCAAATATAATGATGAATAAAATAAGATATCCATATTGAGATTTTCCAGCTGGCACAACAGTTATAGTTAAAGTTCCAATTAAAGCAATCTGGCCTAATAACTTACATGCATTAATTAATGAATTAACACGTCCCATATATGCATTATCAACATGTTGGAACATATAACTTTTTCTAAATACTCTAATGGCAGCATTTGAATGACCCCAAAAAAAACTTGCTACAATAAATGTCACAGAGTGAGGGAAAAGAAAAATAACGACTGTTGAAATAGCAAATACGATCATAAACATAATGACACCTTGAATATGTGGAAGTCTCTTTGACATTTGATAGGCTACGAAACCAGCGCCAATTGCTCCGACTGCGTAAAAGATATTTGCAATACCAATTACTGTGGGACCTTCATTCAAAAATTGATAAATAAAAATTGGATCCAAATAATTTGCCACAATAATAACTATACTAGGCACAAAAGTCGTTAATAAAATTACGAACAAAACTTTCCGTTGAGATAGATATTGAAGTGAAGACCTAAAGTTAACCCAGTATGATACACTCTTTGTGGCATTGGACTCCTCTTCTACCAAACGACTTCGTTGATAAGGCAGTTTGTATATGATAATTGAAGCGGCAAGAAATGTCATGATATTCATAACCAATATAAGGGTAATGGATATTTGACCAATCATAAAAGCGGCTAAACTAGAGCTAATCATCAAAGCTGCTTGCCCCTGAACTTCTAAACTACTATTAACTTTACTATACTCATCCTCTTTAAACATTTCTTGAGTTAAAGCTGATAAAGTTGGGTATTTTATTGAATCATAAATTGTATTATACAAAGTCAATAAAACGACAAGAAAAATATTAAGGAAATTTGAAATATCAAAGAGGATGAGAAAAACAATCAGGATGAACGCACCTATTATTTCCAATTGCAGAAAGATAGCTTTCCGAGAGTGTCTATCAACCAAGCTTCCTAAAAAGGGCGAAGCAAAGAACACAAAAATCATCGTGACGATGGTTAAAATTCCATACAATACTGATTGATTCAATTGGTCTATCAGCAACCAAATGATTAAATAAGAAGTTACTCCGGTTCCCACAGTTGAAATCAGGTTAGCCGCTAATAGTAACCTTAACTTTCTCATTAAAAAATATATTCCTTTATTAATAGGAGTGATCCATCTTTATTGACTCGATAGCATTGTAAGAATCCATTATTTCCACCAATAATTAAATAATTCTCCCCATTTCCTCCCTTATAATGTTTAATTGCTTTTACATAGTCTGGCAACCTCTCAATTAAATAAACAATCTGACTATTTTCGTAATTATATACACCAATTTGATGGCCATAAGAAGAAATTGAAATGTAATCATCTATTCTTATAGATTCTTCTCTTGTATTATAAAGCAAGTCACCTACCATTTTTTTGTTAATGTCATAGGTATCTTTATCAATTTCAATATAACCGAATCCACCACCTGTTAAAACTAGATACTGTCCCTCAAGTCGAATTCTTTTTGGATACCCTTTTAAATTGAGTGATTTATGACTTTCTTCAAATGTGACATAATCAATAAAGTGAAGAGAATCATTGGAAGTGCCTATTACAACATCTTCCCCATTAAATATAGAAGTAGTAACAGCCGCATCGAAATTTTTTCTTCTTAATAACCTACCATTATTTAAGTCTATTTCTTGCATTATTCCATTATCTAACCCTACCATTGCAACTTGTTTATTCGAGCAGCACGATATACTTTTAGGCAGATATTCTAAATTTGTACTCCATAGAACATAGCCATTTTCATCAAAGCTAAAAATTAAATTTTTTCTAGATAAAGCAACAAATCTTGAGCTGTTTACACGCACTAATTTAAATATTAAGCCAAAGTTATATACAAACTTCTCTTTTTCTCTTATTATAATATCTGAATCATTGACCTCCTCAACAACAAATTTAGTAATCCCTTTGCCATTTGGAGCATAAAATTCATTTGAACTTTCACCATTCACAAAGTCCCAATAGCAAATATAATCAAAATCCAACTTTTCTAATTCATTTCCATATTTATCAACAATCAGCATTTCTCCAGATTGTAAAAGAACTAATATTCTATCATCATTCAGCATGAGACCATATGAAATCTGGTGATTAAATGGCCCCAATGTTCGTTTAAGTTTAAGACTAGAGGTCATATTATCAAATACATAAATTTTCCCATCAAATCCTCCAGTGTAAATTTCAGTGAAGTGTTTGTCAAAGAAAATAAATTCAACATCATCTGTTGTGAATGGGTGACTTGTAAACGTGAGTGATTCGGGATCAATGATTGCAAGACCTGACTCAATACCATATGAATTTTCCAAACCATAATCTTGTGTAGCGATGTAACGGTTATTCTTAGGATCATACCTAACTACATGTACACTTCCCTCATCAACTTTAATTTTTCTGTTAAATTCAAGCTTACTTAAATCACCGAAAAACAAATTTCCTTCTTTATCTGTAATAATTTGTTCAATAGCATTTTCCACATTAAAATAATCAATGAATGTCTTTTCATTACTAGGGTGTTCAATTATCTCCTCAACAACCAATGATTCTTTATTTAATTTCATAATTTGCCCAAAACCATTAGTTGTATATAAAAACTCTCCGAAAACTCGAATACCTCTCGCATTTGAAGGTGACGGCTCTTCATTTTGTAATAACTTTTCTGATAATGCATAATGTTCAGTATGTAGTGTCTGTAATTTTTTTAAGGTTTCAATACAGTATTTACTTAAGACTCCAAAGTAATCACGAGTATAAATATAATCGTCCGTTGCAGTAAGACAATAAACCTTCGTATTAATTAACGGTGCTGCTGAACTTTTAACAACTTCTAATTTATCATTTAAACGGTGTAGTACACCTTGCGTATCAACAGTGATAATATAATTTTTACTAGCTACATAATCAACCCTAAGTGGTCTAATTAACATTTTTCCTCCTCCTTTTTATATTAAAATTAAGTAGGGATACTTTTCTATATCCCTACCCAAACCTTTATAATTATTTACGTGTGTTTACTGAGCAGCGGATTGGTTGAACTTTAATTTCACGACCCATTTCTCTCACCTCCTTTAAATAATAATGAAAATAAATTTATATCTCATTTTAAAACATGATAATTTTCAGATTGATCGAACAATCTTATAAAATCTGAATTTTCACCATTTTTATTCACTGAATATACTCCTCCATCGTATGATCCAGCAAGAACTTCTTGACCTAATTTCTCCATATAACTTATCCCATTATTCGCTACTTTAAATATACTTTTCTTTTCATCATTTAAATCCCATACACTAATATATCCCCAATAATCGCCTGCAAATAATACTCCTGAAGAATTAAAGCATACTGTTTTTACTGAGTAGTTATGCATATTGTGAAGACCTTTTAAAGATCCGTTTGATGCATCATAAATTCTGACAATTCTGTCTCTACTAACTGTTGCAAGTAAATTTTTCTTTTCATTGTATGAAAGATCATTTATGACAAATGAGGAACCAACTAAACGAATACATTCTGATATATTTTTTCGATTAAAAATATGCACTTCCCCTCCTGAAGAACCCGTAGCAATAAATTCCCTTTCTACTACCATTCCTTTAATGGCCCCATTATGTGCACGAAACTGATCAACGATGCTGAAATCGTAAAGGTTTATTTCAAATACATCCCCACTATATGAACCTATAAAAAACGAGTGATGTTCTCTATCATAAACAATTGAATTAAGTGGCCCAGATGAAAAATCAATTGATTTTATCATTGTCTTCAGTTCAGCATCTACCAAATGCAAATATCCTTTATGATCTCCCCAAGCTATTATAGAACCATCATTCGTCATACCTACGGCGTTATTCAAAACATGATTTACTGACAAAATCTTTTCTCCATTTATCCTAAACACACCATCATCTGAAGCAGTAGCGACATTTCCATTTTCACTAACAGCTATATCGTTTATGGAAGGGGTTGCACATGTTATGTTATTATCAATTAGTTGATTTTTTTCCCACTCCCATTCACAAAACTTATATCCAAATGTACAACCATATACTTTTTTTTCATCCTTACTAAAAGCAAACCCTACTTCCCACTGATATTTGTATTGAGGTAATGATGAAAACCTTTTGAAATTCCGATCCCAAATAAAAATTTGATGATCGTATGCAGCAGTTAATACGTAATTTCCAGATGGAGATATCTCTATAGTCTTAACACCGATTTTATGACCTTTTAATGTTTTCATTTTTGTATGTTTTAGAGCATCATATACATCTATATCACCATTATCTAACCCTATTAATAAAATCCCTCTATTTATATCTCCATTAATGGTATCTATGTCACAAGTATATGGACCTAAATTATCGAGCACTTCCCCAGTAATTAAATTCCACACCAAAACATTCCCGTTATTATCACAGGAAAAAACTTTATTGTTAAATGACCATACAGATTTGACACTGCTTTTATGTTCATTAAATTCACGAATAATATTACCGTTTTCAACATTCCACACTAAAACTCTGCCATCATGTTGTAATGATGTAGATATAATATATTGATCGTCCTCTGCGAAAATTGCATATTCGATGTCATCAGTATGACCTAAAAAAGTTTTTATTACTGATTCAGTCTTAGTATCAATCAATTTCATAGAATAATCAGAAGAGGATGTGAGTAAATATCCTCCATCTTTACTTAGTGTTAATCCTCCGACTAAATGCTCGTGTTCAGTAAGAAGATATGAGGATCCACTATTTAAATCCCATTTGTAAACTCTTTTATCATAGCCGCCAGTGTATGCATACTTCCCTGTTTGATCAATTACTATTGCTCTTAATGGCCCTGTATGCATTTTTCATCCTCCTTTACTAATTTAAAAGAATGATTCATATCATTTACCTTTGTTTCTAAATATTTAATGTTAAATTGATTAACTTCACCAATCACATTTTCACAGCTCTCTATCGCAATTCCACTTTGTTTCAAATTATTTATTTTATCAGGATTATTCGTCAATAGAATGATTGGCTTATTTCTTAAGGTTTTTAATAAATATGAAGTTTCTTCATAATCTCTACATTCTTCTTTATACCCCAGTAACAAATTAGCTTCTAACGTGGTGTAACCTTTCTGCTGTAAAACATAGGTCATTGATTTACTAAATAGACCTATCCCTCTTCCTTCATGATTTGATAAATAAAATAATGCACCTGTTCCAGCTTGATAAATTTTTTGTAGTGACAGTTTTAACTGAATTCCACAGTCACATTTTTCACTTCCAAAAATATCTCCAGTGTGACAGATACTGTGTAATCTAACTTTTGCCATTTCTGAGTTTTCAAAGTCTCCGTATATCAAAACAGTGCTTTGTTGAGATTCGTTTTGAGATAGGCTCGGTAATTTTTCCAGCGTTTTATTTAAGGACCATTTTTCATTATGTACAAACCAGGTATACCAATTAAAAATAATAATTTCTCCATTTAAATTAATAGGCAATTTAATAGGCCCGAAAAGGTACATATATTTCTTTTTTAGGGTATGATTTTTAATTTTTCAATTTTGTTCTCCTCACTTTATTTTTTGTAAATCCCATTTGTAAGTTGTTTCCTATTGAATTATTTTATTAACATCTAAGTTTTCTTAATAAAGAATCCAATTCAGATAATGAAGGTTTTCTTACTTTTAATTGACCTCCAACATCTCCTTCAAATTGAACCAAAATTTCTGAACCTGGATTGGAAAAACCTTTGAATAATTTTATTTCATTGGATTGACATGTTTGAATGTCCAAATAAGCTTTTTTATTTAAATCTATATCAACGATCAGGTTTTGATGGTCTAACTTTGAAGTTCTTGCTAATAGAAAATCACCTTCATTAATTTCCGAATACTCAGAATATATATCATTCTGAAATATATTAAACTCTTTCCTTTTTACAATTCTGAATCCTCTAAATAAACTGGGAATATTTCCGTGTCTTCTTGAACATCTAGCTAAATCTAATCCATGTTCACACGTCCCACCTCTCTTTTAGATTCTATCATTTTTAAAAAGGTTTCGGCTGGCTCTGCAATCATAGACTCCTCGCTGATTCTGTGCTCATCGAAATACTTTTTCACGATATGAAACCCAGTGGCGTAACCAAGCATTTTGGGGTAGTTCCCTTTTCCATAAAGGAGGTTCTGTATCAGTCTTTCGTCGTCCTGGACTTTCTTATGAAGGTGACTGGATACCCATTTCTTGTACATGCGTTCTAGCTGCGATTCGTCATATAATTTAGCCCATTTTGCTATATAGCTTTCTCCAAATCTATGATACACAGCATATTCAGCCAATCCTTCCATCATGATTGTATCAAGGAATGTAAAATCATTTTCTTCTTTCGTGAGAAAATGCAACCTGCATACATGATGATATTCATGTGTCATTAATGTACCAATACGCTCTTTCGGAGTATGCGGCGATATGAAGAGAAAGATCTTGTCGTCAAATGCCACGCCGGATTGATAATAAAAGTCCTCTCTGATCTCTTTACTGCTCTCATTGACAGGCAAAATAAACACAGGGACGTCTGGGCCACCCCACTGTTTTTGCAGCGTTTGGTATTCTTTCATGACGAGCTGAAAGTACCCTTTATCTTTGAGCTTGTCGATCATTTCCTGACACGCATTCCAAGATCTCACCATCCCATGATTCTGTAAATGGGAGAGAATAGAGGACCATTCTTTTTCCGTTGCTCCTTTAAAATAAGGAACAAATCGTACCGCAAGTTTCTGAAATGATGCAGATTGATGGATGAGATATTGTGTATTGACCAGACCCATTCTGTTTAACACCTCCATTTTTATCCTATGCAAAAAGGCGGCGATCTGATTATCGATCGCCGCCTTTTCAGGAAATGTTACGCTTCGTATTTTTTGAAGATAATTGTCGCATTGTGCCCGCCAAAACCAAGTGAGTTACTCAAAGCAACCTGTACTTCTTTTGAACGTGCTTCGTTTGCTACATAATCAAGATCACATTCCTCATCGGGTGTTTCAAGATTAATCGTTGGCGGAATGACACTGTCTTTAATCGCCAAAACAGAGAAAATCGCTTCTACTCCACCTGCTGCACCAAGTAAGTGACCTGTCATTGATTTTGTTGAACTGATTGCAAGCTGATTCGCATGCTCTCCGAACACTTCTTTCATCGCCATTGTTTCAAATTTATCATTATAAGGCGTGCTTGTTCCGTGGGCATTGATATAATCAATTTCTTCCACAGTCAAACCTGCATCTCGAATCGCTTCTTTCATCGCACGAACACCGCCTTCTCCGTTTGGAGCTGGAGCTGTAATATGGTATGCATCTCCAGTTGAACCGTATCCAACGATTTCTGCATAAATCGTCGCACCGCGCTTTAATGCATGCTCTAATTCTTCAAGAACAATAATCCCTGCTCCCTCACCCATCACAAACCCGTCACGGTTTTTATCAAATGGACGGCTTGCTGTGTCTGGATCAGGATTTGTCGAAAGGGCTTTGTTCGCACAGAAACCTGCAAACGACATTTTAGTTAATGGCGCTTCTGTTCCACCTGTGATCATTGCATCAGCATCTCCGCGCTGAATGACTTTAAATGCATCACCGATTGAGTTTGTACCTGTTGCACATGCTGTGACTGTACAAGAGTTGACACCTTTTGCGCCAAGGGCAATCGAGATTTGTCCTGTCGCCATATCTGGAATCATCATTGGGACAAAAAATGGGCTTACGCGTCTTGCCCCTTTATTTGAATACACTTCAAACTGCTCTTCAAATGTTTCAAGTCCGCCAATACCAGATCCAACCCATACACCAACACGCGGTGCAATTTCATCTGTAATTTCCAGGCGTGAATCTTCTAAAGCCTGTTGAGCAGCTACGACTGCATATTGAGTGAAGCGTGCCATTTTTCTCGCTTCTTTTTTTTCCATGTAATCTTCTATGTTAAAATCTTTTAGTTCTGCAGCTACTTTTGCGGTATACTCACTTGAATCGACACGTGTGATAGGTCCAACACCTGATACACCTGCTACAGCATTTTTCCATGTTGTCTCTACATTGTTGCCAAGAGGTGTCAAAGCACCTAATCCTGTAACAACTACTCGTTTTTTATCCATTAATTTGTGCACCTCACTCTTTTATCGGCCCCATCGCATAACGATTGCGCCCCACGTTAATCCGCCACCAAAACCAACCATTACTATCACATCGCCGTCATGAATCTTTCCGGCTTCGATTTCTTCACATAGTGAAATTGGAATGGATGCTGCTGATGTGTTTCCATATTTATGGACAGTCTTCGACATTTTTTCGACGGGCAGCTCTAAGCGTTCGCGTGCTGCTTCCATAATACGAATATTTGCTTGATGCGGGATCAAGAAATCAACGTCTTCTTTAGATAGTCCAGCTTTTTCGATGACGTTTACACTTGACTCGCCCATCTGTCTCACAGCAAATTTAAATACTTCTCGTCCATTCATGATTGTATGATCTTTTTCATCTAAGTACAAGTGCTTCCCGCCGCTTCCATCTGCTCCAAGCTCAAATGATAGAATTCCTTTCCCTTCGCTGACTGGTCCTAACACAGCGGCACCTGCTCCATCTCCGAACAAAACAGCTGTATTGCGATCATCCCAATCGGTAATGCGAGAAAGCTTTTCAACGCCAACGATGAGCACGTGCTTGTAAGTTCCTGATTCGATAAATTGTTTTCCAGTAACAAGCCCATACATAAAGCCAGCACAAGCAGCGCTAATATCCATTGCACATGCTTTATGTGCACCGAGCTGTTCTTGAATCATACAAGCGACTGTCGGAAATGCTTGATCTGGCGTAACGGTCGCCACAAGAATCATATCAAGATCTTCTGCAGCAACATCGGCGTCCGCTAATGCTTTTTTTGCAGCAGCAAAAGCCATATGAGATGTATTGACATCATCAGATGCAATTCTTCTTTCTTCTATACCTGTCCTAGTACGAATCCACTCGTCAGAAGTTTCAACCATTTTTTCTAAATCAAGATTTGTTAATACTTTTTCAGGTATATAGCGGCCAAGGCCAATAATTCCAGCATTCATTGAATAAGACTCCTTTTACTCATACGAGCATGTGATATTGTGATCTTATATTAGTATCTGGTACTAATTTTACCTTATTTTTTTCTCCTTGGCAATACAAACGTCTAACCTTTCTTCTCACTTTTTTCATAGATTAATGATATACCAATAGTAGAAAGGAAAATGCGATATGGCTCAAAAGGATATTTTCTCGGCGATGATGTTTGGCCAGCCACTAGAAAAGGAAAAGGAAAAAAACAAATCAGAAACAAAGGAGGAACGTGAAGATACATCTTCAAGTGATGACTCAATCGACTATATGCATGTCATGAATCAGATTGGGAACATTATGAACTCGATTGACGAGTTGAAGCCTGTATTTAAAGATGTCGGCCCTATGATTAGTGCCTTCAAGAAAAAATTATCATAAAAAAAAGCCACTACTCTGTGGCTTTTTCTGATACTGCATCTGCTTTTCCAAGCTCATATGCCTCTTGCATGACAGATGTAAACAATGATAGAAGCGGCTGAAGCGCTTCTGGATCAAGCTGAATCCCTGCTTTATCTAACTCTTCTTTTGCTTGCGGGAAATACTTCATAGCAATTTGTAAAAACTCCATCGATTTTTCGTGCTGCATGTTCAATATCCTCACTTTTCATTTGGCAGTTTGCCTGTTTTTTTATAATACGAAATATCAGTTTCAATGTCTTTCACAAAAGCCCGATCAACGGTTGAGCTAAATTTCCCCATCTCGATCACTCCTTCTTTAAAGTCAAAGGAGTACTCACCTTGTTTGTTTAGCTTTCCTTCATTAAACTTCTTTGCAATGATACTGTACGCTTTATCTACATGCTGGACTGTGCTGGTTAAGACGGTATGGCTGCCGAGGTTGGATTGATCGGTGACATACCCGATAGCTGATAAATGATCGGCTTTGATTTGTTCAATCACAGGGATATTATAACCATCGCCTGCTGGATAAACAACATCTACGCCCTGTTTTTTCAATTTTTGATAGAGATCAACGGCTTTGTCAACATCATCCCAGTTTTCGACAAATTCCGCTAGCACTTGCACATGTTCGTCTTGATATTTTGCACCTTTGATAAAGCCGTTTACTTCGCCTTGCCAATTATATGTAGCAAGAATACCAATCTTTTTTGTTTTTGACATATGTGCTGCTGTCATGCCTCCGAAAAAGCCCATTGCTTCTCCTTTAAACGTCACATTTGTGACATTGTCAGCCTGGGGCTTGCCTCCATTGATCGTAATAAATTGTGTTTTTGGATAATCTTCACTGATCAAGTTAAAAATTTCGCTGTATTTATTGCCATGGCCGATAATCAAATTGACTCGTTTTTTATGGAATTCTTCAATGGCATCAACGATTTTCTCCTTGTCGACCATTCCTTCCTTATAATAAACATCTACACCAAATGTTGATTGGATATTCAATAAGCCTTTATAACCTTTCGTTCCCCAAACTTGATCATTAATCGTATCGGGGACGAGTAAACCCACCTTCTCAATATGTCCTTTTAAAGGCGCCTGTGAGCAGGCGGATAATAGAAGAAGGAACGAAAAGATCATGACAAGCCGTCGGTACCTCATGCCATGTTCAACTCCCTTTGCAACATCCAAGCATGAACCTGTATGTTAAATATAAGTTTATTTTATACTGAAAAAAGATAAGATGGAAGATCATTCTTCCTTTTTGTCGAAAAATGTTGAGTTTTGTCTTTTCCAATCTACGATCATTTTTTCTGCTTGTTTATCATCTGTTTGTCTTTCTACCTTTAATTGATGCCGCATATCCTGCCTTTGATTGGAACACGAGACCCACTTCAAGAGATCCTTTGCGGCATCTTCTACAAAAAAGGAGTGATCATTCCTTGTTCTTCTTTCATGATCAAGTGTCCATGGTCCGAACATGCGAGGAAGGATTATTGCTGGTACGTTCTGTTTGAACGGCTCTTTTTCTAGTTCTTCAAAAAGTAATCGGTACATTCCATGTTTCGCTTTAAGGTCTGTCTGCCTTTTATTTGCTTCCTCTGATTGAATAAAAATTAAGTCATACGTCTCTTTACTGTCCTCAAGGTCAATGAAACGAACGAGATCATTTCTGCCGAGCCACATCATCCGCTCTTCTAATAGCATCTTTTGCTCTTCTGCCTGATCGTGAGGACACGTAATGTCCACTTGAATGCCCTCTTTCATCATATGTTCACAAAGTGTCAGGCCAAAAAATTCATCTGCACCTATGATAAGTCCTGTTTCCATGTTCATGTCCCCTTTTTCAGCATATCGAATAAAAAGAAGAGCCCTTTCCATGAAGGGCTGTTATCATTCTATTCATTACAATTCTCTTTCATGCGATTTATGAAACTTGTGAATGGACTGAAAGATTCTTCGTGGGTGATCAAACATATGCAAGGTGAGATCTATCTGACAATGTTCCGGATTCATCATATGTTGATCGATAAAAGGCTTTGCGTGAAGTTCATATGCGTATGGCGCTCCGTTTAGTCTTTGCCATATATGAATCGGTACATGAGTTAAATGAACGGGACAAGAAGGGAATGGATACGTTTCCGCTTCCTGTTCAGAGCATCTATAGCTCTGTGCTAACTCTTTGATCAGTTGTTTGTAGAAGAATTTGTGTTCTTTTTCTCTTTCTCTTTGTGCATAAAGGTTCAAACATGGATTCAGCATCGCAATGGACCTTAATACTTCTGGCATCTCTTCGGCCAGGCTCATGGCCACAAGTGCTCCCATCCCCTCTGCTAGCACATGAATTTCTCGGTTTAATATTTCTTGTTTTAATGTGTGATGAACGAGCTGCTTTGCACTAAAAACAGCATCTTCGCATCCCCAGTGATTCCCATGAAGATGACTATTAAACAATGTATATCCTTCATCCTTTAAGGCAGTTAAAAGCTGGTTTCTTCCATAATGCTGAAGCCAGAATGATGTATTTTCCTGCACAAAATGATTTCGGTCACCGAGGATCAGAATGCCAAAGCCATTTGGTTTTTGAGGAAGGTGAATGACGCTCCACTGGGAACCAAGCTGGATAAAACGTTTGCTAACACCCATATGGCCAGCCTCCTTTCAGTGCTTCTGCTTTCTATGATATGAACAATCACTCTCGTAGGAATAAGGAAATCCCCTAAAGACAGAAGAATTCTTTTTATTTTTATAGCAGAAGGTCTCAAAATGGTCACATAAAGGCAGAAAACAGTCTTTTCCCTTGACTCGCATATATGGTATGATAGTCAATAGATTGTTACATTAAGGACGGTGGGATTATGCGTTATTTTATCACCCTCATTTGGACTTTTCTGCTGACACATATGGCAGGTTACATCGTTGCATCTATGAATGGAGCTGTTTATGATTTTACGTTGACTTCCATTCTTGCAGTTGTGTTTACGGTTATTTTATTCATCTTTGCTGAAGTAAGTCCAATGAAAGAAACAGAAAGTTCAACTAAACGCTCTTAATACGTAAGAAACGCTTGCTGACAAAGAGTTAATTTGATCTGTATGGTCAAGGAGCGGAGCGAATTTAACCCTTTGTGAGTACATGCACACAAGACTGCAGGCGAATGTGAAGGTTTGTCTTCACGCTAAACCCCCCTGTTATTTTAGACAGGGGGGTTTTTTTATTGGTTTACGCCTCAACCGTTTCAGACTTCTGTTTTTCAGCCGTCAAATGGCTTTTCGCCAGCCCTGTAAATAGGAAGATCGCGATGCCCGATAAAATTTCAAGCACCCCTCCACCAGCAATGACAGGTCCAGCTCCAAATTTTTCTGCTAGGACACCCGATACGACAGCCGCAAGCGGAAGAAAGACATTGGATGACGCATTGATCACGGCATATACTTGGGGCTGATCCTCTTGGTCAACAGACGTTTGAATAATGACCATTTCCGGTACATTAATGGCACTGACGGCGGCGCCGAACATAAAGGAAGCAAGAAGAACTATGGGCAGCCATGTGCTCATTCCTGTGATAAAGAACGCTCCCCCTTCAATCATTCCAGCGACTATAAAGAACAAACCAAATCTTTTAATTTTTACCTTGGCAAGAGCAAAACCCATCATAAAGGCTCCGACGGCGGCAACACCTCTTAAAATGGAGTAAACCATTGAATCACTTAGCAGCGCTTCTGCTACGTATACAGCGGATAGGGCCTGCCATGGGGCTGCTGCGACATTCATCAGAACACAATAAAGCGTCAGCGCAAATAAAATGTGATGATTTCTGACAACAAGAAAGCCTCTTTTTAAGTTATACAGATATGTATTCTTTACTTGTTTAATCCCCGCTGCTTTCTCTTCTTCTGTCTTCTTTAGTTTAACGCCTATTATAAACAGGCCAGATATGATAAATAAGGCTGTTGTAATCAGCAGAGTATCCGCAGGTCCAATTAATTTGACCAAAAGGCCAGCCACCATCACTGCGGCAAGTGCGACAATTTCAAAAGAAGATTGCAGGATTGCATTTGCTTTTTGAATGAGATGCTTCGGAACAATCTGTGGTAAAATCGCCACAGAAGCTGGGTTATACGCTGCACCTGTTGCCGATTGAATAACCATTAATGAGATCAATAACCAAAGGGGCAATAAATTTGAAAAGTGCAATAGCGGAATAATGAGTACAATTGTTGCTCGAACGACGTCTGAAGCGAACATCCATTTAGACAAATGGTGCTTTTTCATAAGAGGTCCTAGTATTGGGGCTAACAATGATGAAGGAAGAACTGTAACTGCTAGAAGAAGTCCTGTACCGAGCGCACCATCCCCTCTTAAAATTAATAGCCAAAGAACGGATGTAAAGGCAAAGCTTTCTCCTGTATTTTTAATGAGTCTTGATATGAATAATGAGGTGAAGCGTTTATTCCAAACACTTTCACTGAGATTCGTCTTTTCCATACACAAATCCTTTCAACTGTTCTACAATTACATATTTCACCTTAAGTTTTCTTGTTTTCATACTATTTGTTTGAAAATTTGAACTTATTGTTTTTTATTATAAAGAAAAAAGAGGCATGACACATGCCTCTAAAGACTTATTCCCATGGACTCTTAGTCAATTGCTTATGGCTTTCTTTGGTAGGTCCAAACGCGGTTATGGTTCGAGTTATCCGGAAAGACGTCGCCTGCTTTGAGCTTAATCTTTAAAGGATCTTTCACCATACTTCCAGTTTCGCCGATCTCGACATAGACACCGTTATTTGGTGCTTTATTCCCTGATTTAAACTGATGCTGCTGACCCATTTCCATCCTCCTTTCTTGATTGATACTATTATGTCCCGTCACTTGCTTCTCCAATCCTTTATGCAAAAAATCCCTACTCATACGAGTTGGGGACAAATATGGCTTATTTCATTTGATACATGAGCTCTTTAATTAACGCTTTTTGCACATGCAGACGATTTTCTGCCTGCTGAAATACTTTTGAATGTGGTCCGTCAATAATGTCAGTTGTCACTTCTTCTCCGCGGTGTGCAGGCAGACAATGAAGAAAGATATAATCCTTTGATGCATAACGCATAAGATCATCATTGACTTGATATTCTTTAAATTCAGCCAGACGTTTCTCGGTTTCAGCTTCCTGCCCCATGCTTGTAAATACATCTGAATAAATGACATCAGCCTGTTGAACAGCGGCTACAGGATCTGTGGTGACGATCACTTCTGCGCCTGATTGTTTTGCAAACTCACGTGCTGTGTCGGTGACTTCTTGAAGTGGTTCATAGCCTTTTGGTGATGCGACAGCAATATCACAGCCTAGCTGCGAACAGCCGACCATTAGGGAGTGAGCCACGTTATTTCCATCACCGATATACGCCACTTTGACTCCTTTTAATATCCCTTTTGCTTCTTTAATGGTCAATAAATCAGCAAGTGCCTGACATGGGTGTGAGTAATCAGTCAATCCGTTGATAACAGGAATGGACGCATATTTTGCAAGTTCCTCTACCTTCTCATGTTCAAAGGTCCGAATCATAATGCCATCTACGTAACCAGACAATACCTGCGCTGTATCACTAATGGCTTCTCCTCTGCCAATTTGCAAATCGGTTGAGCTGAGGAAGAGCGCATGTCCCCCTAGCTGCGTCATTCCCGCTTCAAACGACACACGGGTTCTAGTTGAAGATTTTTCAAAGATCATCGCTAACGTTTTCCCTTTGAATAAATCTTGATATGGCTTCTGTTTCATTTCTTCCGCTTTTTCAATTAAGCAAGCAATGTCATTGATAGAGAAATCTTTTAACGATAAAAAGTCTTTTCCATATAATGAAAGTTTCACGTCAACTTGACTCATGCCGTCACTCCCTTTTTATATAATTCATGAAGAGATACTGGTGACACATCTCCATCTTTCCCTTGAATGCTTGAGCTGTTTCATATTCGGTTAGTACTTGAACACCTTGTGTGAGGGCTTTTACACTGCTCTTTTGCCTCTTTATCATCCCCTAAATGAATGTGAAGGGATTTGAGGAAGGTTCAGTTCATCAAAAAGCTGATAGAATAAATCACGATCTTCTAAAGCATCTAGTGTGTCAAAGGACGTCGGCTTTTTCTAAACCTTCTGCAGCGTTGATCGCTGTTTGATCGCTTCTACAACGTTTAAAATATGCTCTATTATAATTGGCTCAAAATATAAGCGATCGACAATCTCATAGTCAGTACTTACTGTTTCTGGATTGTTGTTCATCATGATTGTTTCAAATCCATGCTTCTGCAGGGTGAGAACCCCATGAACCGCACTATAATCAAACTCGACCCCTTGCCCAATTCGCGAACCGGACCAGATCCAATGATCAATGCACGCTGCTTTGTTTTCTGTTGATGCTCTCTATCACTTTTCCAAAATACGGGGAATAGAAGTAATTCGTTTTCGCATCGAATTCCGCAGCACATGTATCGACTATTTAAAATGAAGCGGCAAGGTCATATGCTTGAACACATGTAAGAAAAATAGATCATTTTTCGTCATTTGATGAATCGTTCAACCGTTTCTTGTCTGAAAAGAAGCTCCATGACAGCGAAAAAACGACGATCGTCTAGTGTTTTGATTAATTCAACCAATTGTTCAGTCGATTGTTCTTTCAGTTCTGGAAAAAATTTAAATAACCTTTCATGCTTGTGTGTCACCCCAAATTGAATAATTAATTATATAAATGCGTTTTTATGCGTTCTGGTGTAAAAAAATTACACCGTCACCTTTTCATTTGCTAAAACTTGAATAATCGCTTTTATCGCTTGATCCAACTCTGCTTTCTTCACATTTAGAGGAGGTAATAATCGAATAACATTTGGACCAGCTGGAAGTACGAGCAAACCTTGCTCTCTAAGAGCTGTGATGTAATCACCGACTGGCTGATGACACTCGATCCCTGCCATTAATCCTTTTCCTCGTACTTCTTTTACGCTGTTCAACTGTTTGACATCTTGCAGTTTTGTTAAAAGGTAAGCACCCTTTTCTTTGACTGCTGAAAGAAAGTCTTCTTTGAATATCACATCAAGAGTTGCGTTCACAGCTGACATGGCGAGCATATTTCCACCAAATGTTGTTCCGTGTGAACCTGGTGAGAATGCGTCTCCTAAAACTTTTTTTCCTATAACCGCACCGACTGGGAAGCCATTTCCTAGTCCTTTTGCTGCTGAGATAATATCAGGATCAAGTCCCGCTTGCTCGTATGCAAATGCTGTGCCTGTGCGTCCAATGCCCGTTTGGATTTCATCTACGATGAGAAGTGCTTGATGCTTTTCACAAAACGCTTGAACTGCTTTTAGAAATTCTGTTGTAGCTGGATTCACTCCCCCCTCACCTTGTACAACTTCCAGCATGACTGCGGCAACATCCTCGACTTCACACGCTGATATGGCTTCAGGGTCATTAAACGGTACATAATGAAAGCCTTTTAGCATCGGTCCAAAACCGGTTTTGATTTTATCTTGACCTGTGGCAGCCATACCAGCATACGTACGCCCATGGAAAGAGTGCAAAAATGTCAGAATATTTGTTTTCCCTGTGGCTTTACGCGCTAATTTTATGGCACCTTCATTTGCCTCAGCCCCGCTATTGCAGAAAAATACGAGATCCCCTGAACTGTTTGCTGCCAGCTTTTCCGCTGCTTTTTCTTGAAGTCCATTTTCAAATAGGTTCGATACATGCCAGACTTGATCAAGCTGTTCCTTGATGGCTTGATTCACCTTTGAATGATTGTGACCTAAATTTGTGACCGCAATGCCTTGAATAAAGTCTAAATACTTTTTCCCATTTGTATCGACTGCCCAAGAACCTGCTGCCTCTTTAATTTCAACATTCCACCGGCCATATGTTTGAAAGAGATGACTCATAGGATCGCCTCCTTTTGTTTCACAATTCGTGTTCCTTTAAAGGTTTCCCCTGTCAATATACTGCCTTTTCCATTTACGATCATGACTTCATCCACATCTCCTGATAAAGCACTTAAAGCTGATTGTACTTTTGGAATCATTCCCCCGGAAATAATTCCTTCATCAATGAGTGCTAAAGCTTCTTGTTCTGTGACGACGTCTAGCAGCTTACCATTTTTTAATATGCCTTCAACATCTGTGACAAACATAAGCTTATCGGCTTTCATGGCTCCTGCGACAGCTGATGCTACTAAATCGGCATTCACATTTAAGGTTTGGCACTCTTCCGTCATAGATAGCGGTGCAATGACCGGAATGAATTGTTTATCCATTAATGCTTCTGCCATCTCAGGATTGACTTCTTTGATTTCACCAACATACCCGTACACGTCTTGATTGAGAAAATCGGCTACAAGCATCTGTCCATCTTTTCCAGATACGCCGACAGACGAAATGTCATGCTTTGCTAACTCTGAAACGAAGTATTTATTGATCGTTCCCGAGAGGACCATTTCGGCTACCTCTAACACAGGCTTCGTTGTTTTACGCTGTCCATCAACAAATTCCGTTTTCACTTCTAATTTTTGCAGCATGTTGGTGATTTCAGGACCTCCTCCATGTACGATCGCTAGTTTAAATCCAGCAGCTTGAAGTGAGCAGACATTTTCATAAAAGGTTTCTGAAAGCTCTCGAATGACACTACCTCCACACTTGAACACGATCGTTTTATCCATGACTCTCCCCTTCATTATGTGCGATAGCTCGCATTAATTTTCACGTAATCATAGGTAAGGTCACAGCCCCATGCTGCCGCTTCACCTTCCCCTTCATTCATTTGAATCAAAATCGTGATTTCATCCTGCTCTAGATACACTTTTGCTTCCTCTTCTGAGAAAGGCTGCGGTTCATTCTGTTTAAACAGACATTGTCCGCCTAAATAGACTTCAACCTCTTCGGGTGAAACGGAAGCTGCGCTATGACCGATCGCTCCGATGATCCGGCCCCAGTTTGCGTCTGTTCCATATACGGCTGTTTTCACAAGACTTGAACCAACGATTTTTTTCGCAATGATGCCTGCTTCTAAGTTATTTTTAGCGCCAACGACTTTTGCTTCGATTAATTTGGTTGCCCCTTCTCCATCTCTTGCAATCTCTTTCGCTAAATCCTCACAAGCTAGTTTTAAGCCTTCTTTAAACAATGGCCATTCTGGATGCTCTTCATTCAGCACATCATTTTTTGCCATTCCATTTGCCATCACAAGTACCATATCATTTGTCGATGTTTCTCCATCGACAGTAATTTGATTAAAGGTCACGTCTGTAATGTCACGAAGCGCATTTTGTAAGGCTTCCTGTTCGACATTTGCATCTGTTGTGAGAAAGCCAAGCATGGTAGCCATGTTCGGATGAATCATGCCAGAGCCTTTCGCTGCGCCAGAAATCAGGATGTTTTGGCCGTCTATCGTAAGGGTGTATGTTGTATTTTTAATGACCGTATCAGTCGTTAAAATCGCCTCTTCAAAATGGCCCTTTTCTGCTTTTGCTTCTTTCAGCTGAGTGATGCCTTTTTTGATTTTATCCATATCCAGACATTCTCCGATGACACCAGTAGAAGAAACAGCAATGTAATCAGGCGCTATCCCTAACATGTCTGCACAGGCTGCCTGCATCTCGTATGCATCCTTCAATCCCTGCTCACCGGTACATGCATTGGCGATAGCACTATTGACAATCACACCTTTTAATTGCCCTATCTTCTTCAAGCTTTTTTGTGTAACTTGTAGAGGCGCAGCTTGAAAGTGACTTTGTGTGTATACAGCTGCACTCGCTGCTGGTACTTCACTAACGATCAAGCCCAGGTCTTTTTTAGAATAGCGTAATCCAATGTGAATCCCCTTTGCTTCAAAGCCTTTTGGTGATGATACGTCCCCGTCTATTTTGATAATGCTTTTTTCATTTAATTCGATCATGTTTGTTGTCTCCCCTGTTCTTATGGATAAAGAGGTGTCATTGTGAGACCCGCCTCTTCATGTAAGCCTTTGATGATGTTGAAGTTTTGAACCGCTTGGCCGGCCGCGCCTTTCATTAGATTGTCTATGACGGACACGATGGTCAATCTACCTGTTCGCTCATCTAAATGAAAGCCAATGTCACAGAAGTTACTGCCATATACTTCTTTTGTTTGTGGATACACTCCATGATCTCTGACTCTTACAAAATAGGAATCTTCATAAAAGCCGTTCATACGCTTCATCAATTCTTCTTTTGTGACATCTGATTTCAATTGTGTATACATCGTCGCCATAATTCCTCTTGTCATCGGGACAAGATGCGTTGAAAATGTGATGTTCGCCGTTTGCGGATTCCATTCTCTTAATACTTGTTCTATTTCAGGTGTATGCTGATGCTCATTCACCTTATATATTTTAAAGTTTTCGTTTAGTTCTGAAAAATGCGTTCCAAGTGAAGCAGAACGTCCGGCACCGGACACCCCTGTTTTCGCATCGATGATGATCATGGATTCATCGACTAGATTTTGTTTTATTAGCGGTGCTAAGCCAAGAAGAACTGCAGTAGGAAAGCAGCCTGGGTTTGCAATGACTTCCGCCTGCTCAATTGTTTCCCGATTCAATTCAGATAAACCGTACACAGCTTGTTGAATGGATGCTTCATCTGCTGCCCTTCGTTTATACCAAGCTTCGTACGTTGCTCCATCTTGAATACGCAAGTCACCTGATAAATCAATGATCGGCACCCCTTGATTCATGAGCTTTGGCGTGAGTTCACTTGATACGCCTGCTGGTGTCGCTAAAAACACAGCATCTGTTTCTGGCACGATGGCAGCCGGATCAATCGCTTTTAATGTTTGATCTTCAATGTTTGTCAGATGCGGATAAGATTGAATGTATGATTGCCCAGCACCACTTGATGAATACAATATACATTCCTCCACATGTGGATGGTGTCTTAAGATACGAATCAATTCCACACCACCGTAACCTGTAGCACCTATAATACCTATTTTCAACGTGAATACACCTTCTTGATCTTTGTGAAATTATTTAACATTATAACATGTATAAAAATTAATTCAATTGTATATTTAATATTTGTTTTTGTTTTTTTTCATCAAAAAATCCGCATATCTTTGTGAGACATGAGGATTTATCTTTCGTTTTTGATATTGATGACCATGAGCTCACTGCATAAATATAATAAGGAGCTTGCATAAAAAATGAAATGAACGGTAAAAAATCAACATCCATTCCGCCAAGCATAATGGCGATGAATGAATAAAGTACTGTCCAAAAATGGTAGTGTCCGACTTCTTTCATTCTTTTCTTCTCAGTTGTCAGTTCGGTGAAGAGCAGTTTCTCCCCGTGCTTTTGAAACCACCAAGTGAAAGCTAATCATATATACACTTGCTCTACTTCTGATGTGGAAAAAGTAACAGAAGAAAAGCCATTCCAAACGAAAGAATCATTAAAAAGAGACGCCGTCGGTTTTTCAGGGAGTTTCCCTAATCATAAATGAATCAACGCACCACTTAAACCAAACAGACCGTGGCAAGACCAAACTGTGAATAACTTGATCCAACAAAAGAATCCATTCCCATTTTCTTTTCATTATAGATACTCCGTTCTATAAAAATTACATCTATTATTTCAAGCCATTCTTTTCCCTTACATTAATTTTCCACAAAAAAACCTGGTACGAGTCAAACTCATATCAGGCGTTCTTCATATCAGGTTATTGAATTCCAAGAGCGATTTTTGCGTATCTTGACATTTTGTCACGTGTCCAAGGCGGATTCCATACGATGTGAACTTCTGTTTCTTTCACATCAGGCAGGTCACTTAATGCTTTTTTGACTTCATCTACGATAATTGGTGCAAGAGGACATCCCATTGATGTTAAGGTCATCGTGATATCTGCTTTTCCATTCTCATCTAAATTGACATCATAGACAAGTCCAAGGTTGACGATGTCAACATTTAACTCAGGATCAATCACCTGTTCTAGGGCGCCTAAAATATTTTCTTTCATTGCTTCATCCATGATATCCACTCCTTTTTCCACTAGTATAACGTACTTTCTCTTTTGGCTAAATATTTGTGCTTTTCAGATGTGTCTCAAACCAGTCAATTGTTTCAAACATCGCTTGTCTGGTGACCTTATGGCCTGCTTGTTCATCTATGATAAAACGAATCAGGTGCGGGTCTTGCTCATATTGGGTTGCCGCTAACTCGTCATATAGTACTTTTGCGTGGCGATAAGGGACAACAGGATCGTTTTCCGCATGCCAGAATAAAAGTGGTCTTTTGTTTAATCGATCCGTATGCAGCGTTAAATCATAAGGACGAAGGGCGTTTAATTGCTGATGCACCTCTTCGTCCGTGATGTCTTTCATCAGACCTTTATGACGCATGTCCATAATTTGCGCCTTAAAAAAAGTGGTATATTTCGGACTGCCCATCAGGCTGACAGCCGCCTTGATCCAATCATGCTTAGCAAGTGCGCCAAAGGTGGTGATGCCTCCCATGGATGTACCAGCAACGCCTATTAGGTCCGCTTCAATCAAATTTTTTTCTTGAAAACGGGTTTTGAGTATGTCGATTTCACGAATTTCATTCAGGACAATTTCCCAAAATTTCGATGCCAATTCCTCTAAGCTAAGATTTTCTGATCTTACACCATGATAAGCACAGTCTGGCAAAATGACTCTCATACCTTTTTTCGCCAAATGAAAGGCGAAGTGTAAGTTGTGCTCGCGTGCACTTGTAAACCCATGAATAAAAAATACAAGTGGCAGCGGTTTGTCTTTATTTTCAGCTTTTACGATATGTAAAAATGGAATATCGTGTTCAATTTGCTCATCAATGCTGATCACAACCTATGAATCCTCCTTTATCATTCCCGTCTTTGTTTATTTTAACATGTAGACAATGAAGATGTGATAAAGATACACTATAGATAGAGGCGCCGCACTAATGGCCTCCTATCACTTACAGATCAAAGGAGATTTTATGGAGACTAAACCTTATTTAATCGCACTTGACCTGGATGGCACGTTATTAAAAGATGATAAAACCATTTCTGCGCATACACTTGACGTCATTCAAAAAGTGAAAGACAGCGGGCATCATGTATGTATATCAACAGGCCGACCATTTCGTTCCAGCTCTCCTTATTATCAACAATTACAACTTGATTCACCGATTGTGAACTTTAACGGAGCGTTTGTCCATCATCCTCTTGATGAAAAATGGGGTAGATTTCACACATCACTTAATCTTCAAGTCGTCAAACAGCTTGTGGATATTAGTGAAGAGTATAAAGTTCACAATGTGTTAGCTGAAGTGTTAGATGATTTGTATTTCCATTATCATGATGAAAAGCTCATTGATATATTTAATATGAATGCAAACAAAGTAACCGTTGGAGACCTTAGGGACAATCTTGGAGAGAATGTGACGAGTGTCTTAATTCATGCAAAAGAAGAAGATGTCGGAGCCATTCGGAGCTATTTAACAGATGTTCATGCAGAGGTAATTGATCACAGACGATGGGCTGCTCCGTGGCACGTGATCGAAATCATTAAAACAGGCATGAACAAAGCCGTCGGACTGCAAAAAATCAGTGATTATTATGGCGTTCCGCAAGAACGTATTGTGGCATTTGGAGATGAAGACAATGATTTAGAAATGCTTGAATTTGCTGGATGCGGCGTTGCGATGGGAAACGGGATTGATGCAGTAAAACGTGTCTCAAATGAAATCACAGATACGAATGAACATGATGGAATTGCAAAATTCCTAACGAATTACTTCTCGCTTTAATTTTTCCATTCATACATAGCCGAAGGAAGCGGGCATACTACCGTTAGACAGGTTGACCTGTCAGCTTGTGTAAAGGGGCGGATTCCGAATGGGTAAAAGAAGCAAATCGAAACGCTTTATACAACAAGGTAAAGATTCAGTCAGTCTACATGACTCGCGTTTTCCTTATCGTTCTACACTTGAAGAAGTTGCAGACAGACGAGATATGAAGACTGATGCTTCTGGAGGTTCATTGTGAGAAACGAACTTTTTGACCAAGCCAAATCATTTACTGAAGAAGCCCTTACTTCTTCATTTTCATCTGGGTTAGAGCGTCAACAGGCTGTAAAGCGAGCAAAAAATGCCGTATTATCTGCATTTGCCAACTCGACAGATGCAGAAAGAAACCAGTTGCATACCTTCCAAGACCTGCTTGATGATCTTTAACGTAAAAAAGCTGTCCTCTATCTGGTCAAGGACAGCTTTTTTATTCTCATCAAGCAACACGGTTATTTTACTTGGAACGTTGTCTTTTCTGTGATTTGCTTCAGCCCTTCTGCTTTTCCTTTAAACGTTACATCCACTTCATACATTCCAGGCTTCACACCGTTTGACCAAGTATCTTGAAAATCATACGTTTCATCTCTCTTAAGCACAAAAGATTGGATGGCCTGTGTGAACATACGATCTTTCGAGTAACGATATTGTTCATTCCCGTTTTCGTCATACACACTTAGCTCGAATATCTGGCTTGTGTTAAATGTAAATTCAATATCTCGATCTAATTCATTTTTCAGTGACATGTTAAATTGAACCGAAGAACCTTTTTGGACGGGGTCTACTGTGAGTACAACTGTTTTTTCTCCCATTTGACCGGATACCTCCTTGTCTGGTTCGTTCTTTTTTTGTTGTCCCCAAGCTGCTAAAGCAAATAGAACGAAAAGAAGCACAAAACCTTTTTTCATCTTATAACCACCTTTTAATCTCGTCTGAAAAATCCAAGAATATTGGTTGTTTGAACAATATTTGTAAAGGCCTTTGGATCAACTTCCTTTATAATTTGTTCAAGTTCATACAGCTCATACCTCGTAATGACAATCACCATCATTTCTTTTTGCTCGTTGGTAAATGCGCCTTTGGCAGGTACTGTCGTAATGCCTCTTACCATTTTTCCATAAATAGCTTCTTTGATCTCATCAGCTTTCTTTGTCACAATCATCGCCGTCAGCTTCTCATGTCTTGTATGGATGGCATCAATGACCCTTGTGGTCACATATAATGTGACAAGCGTATATAATGCTTTCTCCCAACCTTGTAATAATCCTGCTGTAAAAATGATAATTCCGTTTAAAATAAAGAAATATGTCCCTACTGGCTTATCCTTCCATTTTGCTAAGATCATTGCAAGGATGTCGAGGCCGCCTGTTGATGCTCCGTATTTCAGCGTCATCCCAATACCAAGTGCAGAAATGACACCGCCAAACACAGCATTTAACAAAATATCCTCAGAAACGCTCGTCTCTGGTAAAATACCGAGGAAAATGGTTGTCAGTGCAACACTGATAATGCTATACAAAGTGAAGGAGCGGCCAACTTTCTTCCAGCCTAAAATCCCAACTGGAATATTTAATATAAATAATAGGATCCCTGTTGATAAATAAAATGGCGCATATTGATCAATGAAACTGGATAACAGCTGGGCGATCCCTGTAAAACCGCTCGCATAAACGTCAGCTGGGATTAAGAATAAATTCAGTCCAATCGCATTAAGTAATGCACCAATGACGACGACAATGAGTTTTTTTGCTTCTCCAATAAACATATTGTCATTCCTCCACTTACCATTCTCTCAATGGTTTTCCCTAAAATTTAGAATTTGAACACGAAAAGATGATTTCTATGATATAGTTAGTCTAAAAAAGATGTTAATATGGCTAATTTCTTTTAGAAAGAAGGGATTTTGATGACTGTTCATATCATAGCAGACAGTGCTGCTGATCTGCCTCTTTCTTATTATGATGAACATAACATGACACTCATTCCGCTGCGTGTGCTACTTGGCGAGCAGGAATTTGAGGATTTGATCACCATTGAACCTAAACAAGTATTTGATGCGATGAGACAAGGCGCAAGTCCAAAAACGTCACAGGCTTCACCAAACCGGATCAAGGAAGCCTTTGTTTCTGTCGCACAAACCCATACATCTGCCATTTATGTCGCCTTTTCATCAGAGCTTTCAGGTACATACCAAACAGCTGTGATGATGGCAAACGAAGTGAAGGAAGAATACCCAGATTTCGATCTGCGAATCATTGATTCTAAATGTGCTTCACTTGGCTACGGACTTGCTGTCAAACATGCTCAATCACTTGCCATTGACGGTACAATACAAGAAATTGAAACGTCTGTAAAGCATTTTTGTGAATCTTTACAACATATTTTTACTGTAGACGATTTATCGTATTTAGCAAGAGGCGGAAGAATCAGTAAAGCGTCCGCATTTGTTGGTGGTCTATTAAGCATTAAACCCATTTTACATGTAGAGGATGGAAAACTGATTCCGCTTGAAAAAATTCGTGGACGTAAAAAACTGCTAAGACGCATTATCGAGCTGATGAAAGAGCGCGGAACGGACTGGTCAAACCAAACAGTTGGCATTAGCCATGGTGATGATCCTGCACTTGCGGAAGAAATGAAACAATTAATTGAAACAGAATTTCATCCAAATGAAATAGATATTCATATCATCGGTGCAGCTGTTGGGTCCCATTCAGGCCCTGGAACGCTTGCGATCTTTTTTACAGGCAAACAATAAAAAACACCCTTCCCCAACATCACGGGAAGGGTGATTTTCTTATGAAAGCTTAAATCGATGAACAGTTTCATTTAGCCTAGTCGTCATACTCATTAGCTCTTCTACCTGTTTGTTCATTTGATGGAACGATTGTAGCTGTTCATTGGCTGAGGCAGAAATTTCTTCGCTGCCTGCTGCTGTTTCTTCTACAACGGAACTAATATTTTCAATTGAATGCAGCACTTGGCCACCAAGCTCTGTCGATTGAATAATTTGTTCATTTAAAAATGCCATTTCTTGTTTAATATGCTGTGCTTTTGTTTCTATATTTTCAAAGGAGTGTGAGGTTTTGTCCATCGCATCCTGCTGTTGAAGAGAGAGTTTCACTCCTTCTTGTACAGTTTGACTAATGGACTGAATGCCTCTTTCAATATGACCGACCATGTCAAAGATTTGTCTTGTTGCCCTAGACGATTCATCTGCAAGCTTACGAATTTCATCTGCTACAACAGCAAAGCCTTTTCCAGCTTCTCCTGCTCTTGCCGCTTCAATCGCCGCATTTAGCGAGAGGAGGTTTGTCTGGCCCGCAATGTCAGAGACCGTTTTGGCCATTGCAGAGATTCCACTTGCGTATTGAGTAAATTCTCCTGCTGACTGCTCAATTTGTCTTGTTGCATGTGTATTTTTTTCAATCACTACTTTTGTTTCTGTTAACGTGTGCTTTCCGCTTTCCACTGCTTCAATAGCATCCTCTGTACTGCGGATGACTGTATGTGATCTCTCCGAATTTTTACGTCCATGCTGATCCATTTTCTCAATTAAACGAACGCTATACTGAAGATCCTCAGAAATGGCTTGTGAACCGTTTGCCATCTCGTCTGTGGATACAGACACTTGATTCGCTGATTCCATCAGCTTTTTGTTTTCATCGTCTAACTGGATCGAAAATGTCTCCACTTGACTTGATACATTGCTAATTTCTTTAATGAGACTTATGAGCTGATCTGTCATTTGATTGAATGATTCATTTAAGCCGCCAATTTCATCTTTACGCTGGGTGTTCATCCGCTCGACAGCCAGGTTTCCTTCTGCTATCTGCTTTGCTCGGTAAGAGAGTGATTTGATTGGTGTCACAATGGATCTCGTTAAACCAATATTCAAAAAGACGGCAATGACCATCAGTGTAAGAGCTGCGACTGATGCGCTTGTGATAATCCACTGCACGTTTTCTGCTGTATTCACTAAATTTTGTTCATACGCTTCTTGAGCTCTTTTATTCATCGTATGTACGTCGTTTAAGACACCATCAATTCTTGCTGCTACACGTCTTGCATCGGATGCATTTTTTTCACCAATGGCATTGTTCGCTTCTTTGGTCCACGTATCAAACTTTGAATTTAGCCTCGTTAATGCTTCTTTATTCATTTTCCCTGCATTTTTGTTTAACGTTTGCACATTCTTTTTTGCTGTAGAAATATCGTTTTGAACATCCTCGAGCTGTTCATCTGAGAGTGTCAACGAATAGTTGGTCATAGCTTGTTCGACACTTTCAAAGCTTGCTTTCGTTTTTTGTACGTTCAGTAAGGTTTGAACTTCTGTTTCGTTTGATGATTGAATCTTTGTCATGCTAATAATGATAAAAGCGATGACACCAACCGCTAAAAGAAGTGAGATCAGTGAGTTGAGCAAAATTTTGACATTTAAGCTCATGATGATGCCCCCTCTTCTTTCAGAAGCGTCTGCTTCAGTCCATTTATTTTTTTGGTCAATTTTTCAGCATCTTTGAGCACTCGAATTCTTGCCATATCGATTCCGTCATTGCTTAAATCATAGACAATGTGACCGCTTTTAATTTGATTGTTCTTTACAAGCTCTTCGCTGAATTGATAGACCACTTCATCGACTTTTTTGACCATGGATGAAATGACGGCTTTTTCAGCTGTATAGTATTGATCACTGTCCACACCGATTGCATATTTGCCCTGTGATTGCGTTTCTTTTAATACACCAACACCCGTATAGCCTGCTACCGCATATAAAACGTCTGCTTTCT
Source organism: Bacillus sp. FJAT-53060 (assembly GCF_037104745.1). NCBI lineage: Bacteria > Bacillati > Bacillota > Bacilli > Caryophanales > Bacillaceae > Bacillus > Bacillus sp. FJAT-53060. Next base: position 17,879 of record NZ_JBAWSW010000022.1, on the reverse strand, counting down.
TTTTGATCATTTCTTTGGCTATTTTACTGCCTTTGCCTGCGTCACTAAACGTACCTGCATAGGTGGATAATATCTTGATTTTCGGGTTCACAAATTTTGCGCCTTTTTGAAATCCTTTTTCAAAACGGTGGATCACATCTGCATCGACGCCGCCAACAAAACCAATGACATCACTTTTCGTTGTCATGGCAGCAAGTGCTCCGGCTAAATAGCTTCCTTGCTCTTCTCTAAATGTCACTGAGGTGATATTTTTCAGTTCAGATACGGCATCAATCAGCAAGAATTGCTTCTTTGGATATTTTTTTGCTACTTTTTCTAATTCCTCTTGGCCGCTGAAGCCTATACCAATGACGAGGTCATTGCCATCTTTTACGAGCTCTGTCAGCCCTTTTTCATATGTATCAGTTTCTGCAATTTCTCTATAATCAAATTCAATGCCAAGCCCGTCACGTGCTTTTTCTAATCCTTTAAATGATGAATCGTTAAATGATTGATCACCAAGACCACCATCTGTCAGCATAACACCAATCCGCTTCACATTTGATTTCGGTGTTCCTCCCTGTTGATTGCTGCATGAGGCGAGCACTATAACCATGGCTGCCATCAGAAGTAATGAAATCTTCACTTTCATCCAAAAACACACTCCTTTTATCATCCTTACTCCTTTCTTATCGGATTTGAGGAGCGTTATTTCAATGATAAAAAGAGGTTCTTCACTGAAAAACCCTATTATTTATAACAAAAATAAAAAAAGTGAGGAAATGCTCACTTTTTCTCGTATGTCCAGCCTTCTTTTTGGTAGGCTTGATCATTTTTCATCAGATGACCTAATGCTCGTTTAAAGGCAGCTTTGCTCATTTGAAATCTTTCTCGGATATCTTCTGGGTCACTTTTGTCCCAGTAAGGCATGGCGCCATTCCGGCTTCTTAGATAGGTCAAAATTTCTTCTGAATCGATAGATAACGCATCTTGTTTTCTAGGAAGAAGGGAGACATTCACAGTTCCATCTTCCTTCACCGCAATCACGCGGCCTGTAACGGTCGATCCCAATCTTGGTTCTTCCTTTCGTTCTGTACGGTGGATAAATCCTCTCACCCCTGTGTCTGTCAACATAAAGGAACCTGTTGCAATTAAGCGATAAATCGTCCCCGTGATTTCTTTGTTCATGAAGGTATCCGGCGCCTCAGTAAACAATTCGCTGATCACATCTTCAGTGGCTGGCTTTGCGAACATTCTACCGTAGCTTGTGACTTTTAGCATACAGTATAGTTTGTCTCCCTTTTTTGGCCATGCTTCCTCAAAAGGCGGAAGATGTTCTGTTGCAACAAGTGCATCCTTTGACAAACCAACATCGACAAATGCACCCATGTCTTCTACAACGTCTACGACTTCTACCCAACCGTATGTATATGCATTGATTTTAGGTATTTTCATCGTAGCTGCCAGTCTTTCACCATGATCTACATATAAGTAGACTTCTACTTCATCTCGATCTTCAATATCCTCTGTCATCTCACTGCGGTGTAAGAGGACAGAATCTTTACCATCTGTTAAAAAATAGCCGTACTCCATCTCTTTATCTATTTGCAAGGTCAATTGCTCACCTGGTCTCATGTTCTCTTCCTTCCTATCTACCCATTAAAGAGCGTTCGTTCATCATTTGATTCACTTTATTCTACTATACTTCTTTCAACATGAACATCTCTAGTTCTGTTAGCTAAAGTGGACAAACTGCACTCGATTTATACCCCATGCAACTCAACTCTTTGATTTGTCTGTTCAATAAAATTTCTTCTTCACCTATTTGCATGATAAGATAGACGCAATATCTACAAATGGAGGTCATGCGTTATGGCAAAAGAAAGTTCATTTGATATCGTATCGAAGGTAGAGCTCCCTGAGGTGCAAAACGCCATTCAAGCAGCGCTTAAAGAAATCAAAAACCGCTATGATTTTAAAGGGAGTAAAAGTGATATTTCACTCGAAAAAGAAGAGCTCTCTCTCATCTCTGATGATGACTTTAAGCTTGAACAGCTAAAAGATGTGCTTGTGACCAAGCTGATTAAACGAAATGTACCAACTAAAAACATTGACTACGGAAAAACCGAGCATGCCCTAGGCGGGACAGTCCGTCAGCGCGCCAAGCTGATTAGCGGCATCGATAAAGACAATGCCAAAAAGATCCATGCACTCATTAAGCAGTCTGGCCTTAAAGTAAAATCTCAATTACAGGATGACCAAGTGCGCGTCACAGGAAAAAATAAAGATGATTTACAAGCGGTCATGTCACTCATGCGAAAAGCTGATTTGCCGATTGATGTCCAATTTATAAATTTTCGATAAATTTCAAATTTTCCATTGATTATTTCCGATTTTTTCGATACAGTTGATGGAAGTTCAATTCATTGACATGTTCATAGCGTTTTCTTATCAAGAGAGGCAGAGGGACTGGCCCTGTGAAGCCTCAGCAACCGGTGTAGTAGAAATAGATGTTTCTATGACCAAGGTGCTAAATCCAGCAAGCAACTGCTTGGAAGATAAGGAGAAGAATTTCGATACAGCCAAAAGTCTTCTTCTTATCAGAAGGCTTTTTTGTTTTTTTGTTACATAGAAATAAGGAGGAACACAATGGGCCTATTACAAGACTTACAAAATCGCGTACTGATTGCGGATGGAGCAATGGGAACACTTTTATATTCTTATGGCATTGACCGCTGCTTTGAAGAATTAAATTTATCAAGAGAAGGAGAAGTGAAAAGAGTTCACGAGGCGTATGTTCAGGCTGGAGCTGACATCATCCAAACGAACACGTACGGTGCGAATTATATTAAATTATCCCGCTACGGCTTAGAGGAAGAAACGAAACGCATCAATACAAAAGCGGTACAAATTGCTAAGGCAGCTGCTCGCTCTGCTTATGTACTTGGAACGATTGGCGGCATTCTAACGTTTAACAAAAATGCCTACTCTTTAGATGAGATTAAACGAAGCTTTAGAGAACAGCTGTATATCCTATTAAATGAGCAGCCTGACGGATTATTGCTTGAAACGTATTATGACCTTGATGAGGCAAAGGCCGTTCTCCAGATTGCACGTAAAGAAACGACTCTTCCGATTGTCATGAACGTCTCCATGCACGAGCAAGGTTTTCTGCAGGACGGTACACCGCTAAAAGACGGTTTATCTGAATTATCCTCTCTTGGCGCTGATGTCGTTGGCATCAACTGCAGGCTGGGCCCTTATCATATGATTCAGGCACTCGAAAGCGTACCACTTTTAGAAAATTCCCATTTATCTGTCTATCCTAACAGCAGTCTCCCATCCCTTGAAGAAGGCAGACTTGTTTATGATACAGATAATGATTATTTCCGAAATAGTGCACTAGCGTTTAGAAATCAAGGTGCACGCATCATCGGCGGCTGCTGTGGAACGACGCCTCAACATATTAGCGCCATGGCAAAAGCGGTCAAAGATTTAGGACCGATCACAGAAAAAGAAGTGAAAGTTTTAAAAGAGGAAATCATTTCGATTCAAGACCAGCGCACAGAGCCAGGCCTTGACGAGCTGGCTGTTAAAAAACGATCGATTATCGTAGAACTGGACCCGCCAAAGAAGCTGAACTTTGAAAAATTCCTTGTCGCAGCGAACGAATTAAAGAGTGCAGGCATTGATGCCCTGACGTTAGCTGATAATTCTCTTGCTACCCCGCGCATTAGCAATGTGGCTTGCGGCGCTTTATTGAAACAGCAGCTTGATATACGCTCACTTGTCCATATTACATGTCGTGATCGTAATTTAATCGGACTCCAATCCCATTTGATGGGACTTGATACACTTGGATTAACCGATATTTTAGCGATCACAGGCGACCCGTCTAAAATTGGTGATTTCCCAGGTGCAACGTCTGTTTATGATTTAACTTCCTTTGATTTGATCCGTCTGATCAAACAATTTAACGATGGACTTTCTTTCTCTGGGAAGCCTCTTGGCAAAAAAACCAATTTTTCAGTGGCAGGCGCATTTAACCCAAATGTGCGCCATATTGATAAGGCCGTCAAACGGCTTGAGAAAAAAATAGAATATGGTGCTGATTATTTCATCTCACAGCCTGTTTATTCCGAGGAACAGCTTGTAAAAATTCATGAGGAAAGCCGTCATTTGGATAAACCGATTTATATCGGCATTATGCCTTTAACAAGCAGCCGAAATGCAGAGTTTATTCATCATGAAATTCCGGGCATCAAGCTGTCTGACTCGATTCGTGAGATTATGGCAAAGGCAGGAGAAGATAAGGAAAAGCAGCGAACAGAAGGCTTAGCGATTGCCCGATCTTTATTAGATACAGCCTGCGAATTGTTTAATGGCATCTATTTAATTACCCCTTTCCTTCGATCAGATTTAACAGCAGAACTCACGACCTACATCCATCAGAAAGAAAAGGAGTCAAACACACATGTCAACTATCACTGAACAGCTCAAGAAACGCATCCTCGTCCTTGATGGTGCTATGGGTACAATGATTCAAAATGCCAATCTCACAGCAGAGGACTTTGGCGGAGAAGAATATGAGGGCTGTAACGAGTATTTGAATATGACAGCCCCTCACGTCATCTCCACGATCCACCGTGAATATCTTGAGGCCAGTGCGGATTTCATTGAAACGAATACGTTCGGCGCGACAAAGCTCGTCCTTGATGAATACGAACTTGGTCATCTCGCCTATGAACTCAATGTACGAGCTGCTCAGCTTGCAAAGGATGAAGCAGATCGTTTCTCCACACCGGAGTGGCCTCGTTTTGTTGTAGGCGCAATGGGGCCTACAACAAAAACATTATCTGTGACAGGCGGCGCAACTTTTGAAGAGCTCGTCGCAAACTATGAGGAGCAAGCCCGTGCTCTTATTGATGGCAAATGTGATGCCCTTCTTTTAGAAACAAGCCAAGACATGCTGAATGTAAAAGCAGGGTTTAAAGGTATTCAGGAAGCCTTTCACGCTACCGGTAATCAATTACCACTCATGGTGTCAGGTACGATTGAACCAATGGGCACCACTCTTGCTGGTCAAGATATTGAAGCCTTTTATATCTCACTTGAGCATATGAAACCAATCAGCGTTGGCCTAAACTGTGCAACTGGTCCAGAATTTATGACAGACCATATCCGCACACTCTCCTCCATCGCAAAGTCGGCTGTCAGCTGCTACCCAAACGCTGGTCTCCCGGATGAAGATGGTCAATACCACGAATCCCCTGCTTCTCTTGCTAAAAAAATCGCCGCATTTGCAAAGGAAGGCTGGTTAAATATCGTTGGGGGCTGCTGCGGAACAACACCAGCTCATATTCAGGCATTGTCAGATGAAGTGCGCTCGCTTCAGCCGCGAAGCATGTCTCAGGAATCCTCTCCTCATACCGTATCAGGAATTGAGCCACTCATTTACGAAGAAGCCATGCGCCCGCTTTTTGTAGGAGAGCGGACAAATGTTATTGGTTCTCGCAAATTCAAACGATTGATTGCTGAACAAAAGTTTGAAGAGGCGTCCGAAATAGCTCGTGCTCAGGTGAAAAATGGCGCTCACGTCATTGATGTGTGTCTAGCAGATCCAGACCGTGATGAGGCAGCAGATATGGAAGGCTTTTTAAAAGAAGCCATGAAAAAGGTCAAAGCCCCTTTTGTCATTGATTCAACTGATAAACATGTGATTGAAAAAGCGCTCACCTATTCTCAAGGGAAAGCCATCATCAATTCCATTAACCTAGAGGATGGAGAAAAGCGGTTTGAAGAGATTCTTCCGCTTGTAAAACTATATGGCGGCGCACTTGTTGTTGGAACAATCGATGAAACCGGGATGGCTGTGACAGCAGAACGGAAGCTTGAGATTGCTGTTCGTTCCCATGACCTGCTAACGAAGAAATACGGAATTCCTGCAAGTGACATTCTCTTTGACCCCCTTGTCTTTCCAGTAGGCACTGGAGACGAGCAGTATATTGGCGCTGCTGAAGAAACGATCAAAGGCATTCAACTGATCAAAGAAACACTGCCTGAATGTCTCACGATTTTAGGCATCAGTAACGTATCTTTCGGTCTCCCGCCTGTTGGCAGAGAAATCTTAAATACCGTCTATTTATATCATTGCGTCCAAGCAGGACTTGACTATGCGATCGTCAATACTGAAAAGCTTGAACGATTCGCTTCGATTCCAAAGGAAGAAATCAAGCTAGCTGAAACTTTGCTTTATAAAACGAATGATCAAACACTTGCTGAATTCACTCAATTTTATCGCGGGAAAAAGAAAACAGAGAAAAAACCAAAGGTCTCCTTATCACTTGATGAGAGGCTGGCGCTATACGTCGTAGAAGGAACAAAAGAAGGGCTAATCGATGATCTATCCCTTGCCTTAGATCAATTGGAATCACCTCTTCATATCATCAATGGACCATTAATGCAGGGAATGGCGGAGGTTGGACGTCTTTTTAATCAAAACGAATTGATTGTGGCTGAAGTGCTTCAATCTGCAGAGGTGATGAAAGCATCCGTTTCATATCTTGAGCAATTTATGGATAAGCAGCATGCAAGCGGAAAGGGAAAAATTCTTCTTGCGACAGTTAAAGGAGATGTTCATGATATCGGGAAAAACCTTGTTGACATCATTTTGAGCAATAATGGTTTTCAAGTGGTCGATCTCGGGATCAAAGTAACACCTCAAACATTGATCGAAGCAGCACAAAAGGAAAAGCCAGATATGATTGGATTATCAGGATTACTTGTCAAGTCAGCACAGCAAATGGTGCTAACCGCTCAAGATTTACAAAAAGCGAACATCTCTGTTCCTATTTTGGTCGGCGGTGCTGCGCTTTCACGGAAATTTACGAAAATGAAAATTTCGCCTCATTATGATGGACCCGTTCTTTATGCAAAAGATGCCATGGACGGCCTATCATTAGCCAATGAGTTAAAAGCGAATCCCATTCAATTTCAAAGCAAGTCCTCAGCGGAACAAGAGTCACTCACTAAGGAGAAAGAAGTGAAACAGCCGAAAGCCGTCATCGAATTACTAGAAAAACGAGCAACATTGCCAGAGGCTCCGGTTTTTACGCCTGAGAATACGAAACGCCATTATGTGCGGGATATTGATTTGCATCATATGATACCTTATGTGAATGAGCAAATGCTCATCGGTCATCACCTCGGCTTAAAAGGAAAGGTCAAAAAATTATTGGCTGAACAGCATCCAAAAGCATTGGAGTTAAAACAACTTGTCAACGATCTTCTTCAGGAAGGCAGAGAGAAAAATTGGTTCGCTCCTGCATTTGTTTATCAATTCTTCCCTGCCAGTTCAAACGGGAATGATCTGCATATTTATAATCCAGAAGCACCTGAGCACATCATTGAAACGTTTCAGTTTCCAAGACAGGAGAAGCTCCCATACCGCTCCATTTCAGATTATGTGCGGAAAAACGAAGAAAATGAGAAAGATTATATCGCCTTATTTGCCGTCACATCTGGTGCTCGCATACGTGAAGTTGCCCAGCAATTTAAGCAAGAAGGTGATTATTTAAAAATGCATGCTGTTCAGGCTCTGGCGCTTGAGCTTGCAGAAGGGTTAGCGGAAAGAACCCACCAAGTGATTCGTGACAAATGGGGCTTCCCTGATCCAGTCGATTTCACAATGGAAAAGCGGTTCCAGGCCAAATATCAAGGGCAGCGCTATTCCTTTGGCTATCCAGCTTGTCCAAATCTTGAAGATCAAGAAAAGCTTTTCAAGCTGCTTCAGCCTGAAAAAATCGGCATTCATCTGACAGAAGGCTTCATGATGGAACCCGAAGCATCCGTTTCAGCGATCGTCGTTTCTCATCCAGAAGCTCGATATTTTAATGTTCATTAAAGCAGGACCTCCGTTACTGGAGGTTTTTTTGATAAATAGTGGAGTAAATATAAATTTTTACTTTTATTTAGCTATATTACAAATGACAGTACTTCACTTGAAAGGAGATGTTTGTCATGTTCAAAAAGAAGATAGGGTTCTTATGCTTACCGGCCTCTTCATCGCTACACCTCTCTTTCAATCACCTGCAGAAGCAAGTAAAGCATCTACGAAACAAACAAAATATTAAATGGAAAAATTGGAACACCTTTACCCTGACTGTGATTATGCGAACAATGATACGATGGAAAAAGCTCAATTCTTACAGCATTCTCTTCATCTCAACAAAACGTATTTATACCATGAGGGTAGCATCTCTTCTATGGAGGAAAAGAAAAGCAGAACGATCCGGCGCTTCTCTATTTCCTTGTCTCTCAGGCATTTTCTTACAAAGCAAAAAAGCTGTAGACACTTGATGTCTACAGTCTTTCTTTTACTTCTCGCAGGCTGATGAGAGAACATGAGCGAGTGCATTCGTGACCTTCCCGTGCTCTGACGCATGCGGACGGTCATCTCCATCCTTATAGCCATAATCAATCATTCGATTACGGTTTAAGCAAAGCTTTGTCAACTGAGGCTGGAATAGATCAAATAATTCAAAACGATCCTTCAACTGCGGGAATTGCTCTTGATAAAGCTGAATTTCTTCCGCAAGCAATCGCCAAAGCGTCTCTTCATCTAACAGCTGATGATTGTCTAGCACATTTGATACGTAACGCAGGTTACAAATAAACAGTCCCGTAAAGATAAATTGTACAAGACCTTCCGGCGGCTCACTGCGCAGCACTTCTTTTAAATCATCTTCTAGAGATGCTAATTCAGGCAGCGGCTGATCACTAATATTCACATCATCAACGAAATCTTTTATCGCCAAACGATGCGGCTGGTGATCTTTTAACACAAGAATCGTATTTTGCCCGTGCGGTGAAAAGACCGTTCCGTATTGGTACATAAAGTGCAGCAGTGGCGGCATGACGACATGGAAGAATGACGACATCCATTCTTTTGCTGTGAGACCCGATTTTTCAATGAGCTGTTTAATATACGGCTCTCCTTCATGATCTTCATAAGTAAATGCCGCAAGTGTAACAGGGCTCTCCCCTTCATCTAAGTACGTATAAATGCTTTCTCTAAAAATCACACCGAGCATTTCAAGGTATTGATACGGCGCACCAGGCAGTTTGCTGTAGTATGGATGATCGACATTGATACTTGCATTTTCACCTGGTAAAATCACGCGGCATACGTCAGATAAAAATGAGTCTTGATCGGCAATCCCTTTAATATGAGTTGTAATACGAGGAGCGATGACTGTTCGTTCTGACGGAAGTCCTCGGTACACAAGTGTATTTAAAATACTCATTGGCAATTTAATATGATGCTTGCCTTTATTTGAAATATTTGTAAAGGTTCTGATCGACTGCTGAGGAATATATTGATCAAGCCCCTCTCCTAAATACACAATGCGGCTCATGGCCAAATCTTCGGGGAAATGCTGAATAATCATATGCGTCCACTGCCATTTATGAACGGGCATCATATAATAATCAGCAGCATTCAACCCTTCATCCTTTAACACGCGTTGAAATTGACGAATGGTCACTTCATCTAATTCTTTTGCTATCACTTGTTCATAGCTTTCATGTTCAATCGCATGGAATGTGGCAAGCTCGCGGTGCACAGCAATCCAAGACAACTGCACACTTTCTTGCATTTCAGGTGCACAGGTTAAGTAATCAACGTAACTGAATCCAATGCGCCCTTTGTTATACACAATCCAAGGATGTCCTGTCATCTCCCCTTCAATCCATGCGTAATCGGTATCTGTCAGTTCATCCGCACGAAGTGCCTTTTTGGACAGCAAATGAACATCTGCCAGCAGGGTATGGTGAAGCTCTTTAATCAGATGGCCTGTTGTGTCAGAAGACATTGGTATGAGCGGCTGGATGTCTAGTAAAAACACAATGGCATTGACATCCTTCGTCCATTTTCCGTCTTGACAGCACTCTATCGATTCAGCAACCGTATCATAACTATCAAACAAACGAGGTTTTGCGAGATAGCGATACTTCTTATGTTCATGAATGATTAACTCATATTTGGTGATACCATCCTTTCCTTCTAGCTGAACAGGATGAAGCATGTCCTCATACATGTATTCAGACAGCATTTTTGCCACCATTCGCTGGTTTGCCTTTTTCCAAGCAGCAGGATTTACTGCTTTTTTCAATTCATCTTGTACATTCATCGCTTCATCTCCCTTAACCTTTCATTTCTTCAAATGTGTTTGCGTTCTTGTGTGTACCAAATGTCTGGAAGACGTGTTTTTGGTAGAGTGGATACACGGTTTGACGAGCAAGTTCATTGATAATGACACTATTCCGATAAGCCCCAAGTCCTAAATCTGGTGCCCCGATCCCATGTGTATGAAGCTCTGCATTTTGCACAAAAATATCATTTTCACCCATTGTGTTTGTTTTCAAGCGATATTCACGTTCGACTTGGAATCTTCCTTGATCATCCCATTGAATATGATGGGCAATTGGAGCAATAAACGGCGGCAATACCGATTGATAGCCCGTCGCTAAGACAACAATATCCGTCTCATGTGTAAAGGATTCCTCTTTTACCCATTGAGAGCAGGAAAGTGACAAGCCACCCGCTGTTTCCTCAATCAAGTGAACCTCTGTCATCGCTTGCAGCACTGTGTTCAATTGTTCTCCGCAAGCAGAACGTTCATAAAGCAAGTGATAAATATCACGGATCATTGCAGAACTGATCCCTTTATACAGTAAGTCTTGCTGCTTTAATAATGCATCTTTTTTTGATTGCGGAAGCTCATAAAAGAAATCAATATAATCTGGAGAGAAATATTCAAGACCAAGGTTCGAATATTCCATTGGGAAAAATCCTTTAGAACGAGTAAACCAGTGAATATCCTTCCCCTCATCATCTGATAAAATGTCATAAAACACTTCTGCCGCACTTTGACCAGAGCCGACGACCGTTACAGATTTTCCTTTGAAACAACCTTCTTTTTTTCGTTTTAAATACTCCGATGAATGAAACACCTTGTCTCCTAAAGCTGGCTGGAGCGATGTTGGTATGGCTGGCTGTGTACCAATTCCTAAGACGAGATGCTTACTTTCAAATACCTCTACTGTTTGATCTTTCACATGACGGACATGGACTTCATATCGCTTTTCCCCTGATTTCCCGATCAATGAGACAGATTCGACCTTCATACCAAACCTGCAAGAGTCTAATTGGTCAGCGACCCAGCGGCAATAATGACTGTATTCCTTACGCGGGATATGAAAGTCCTCTAAGAAGTAAAATGAATACAAACGGTTTTGCTCCTGTAAATAGTTGAGAAAGCTGTATTTGCTTTTCACATCTGCCATGCTGACAAGGTCCGCTAAAAATGGGACTTGCAGTGTGGTCCCTTCAATCAGCATACCGGGATGCCAGTGAAATGCTTCACTTCTTTCAAAAAACAAGGCGTCAATTTCATTTACTTCTTCAGATAAAGCGGCAAGCCCGAGGTTAAACGGGCCAATACCAATCCCAATTACATCCACTTCATTATTTTGCTTGTTGAACCGCATCATGGTTATACTTCCTTTCAAATCGATCTCGATCACAAAACATCAAAAGACCTGTTTTATCCGGCAAATTCACTGGCTTTATCCGCTCGAAGCCGCATTTTTCAAAAACATGGATCATTTTTTCATTGCGAATATCGGGTTCAGCAACGATTTTTTCTGTTCGTTTGTTCTGTTCAAATTGAAATGCTGTCATTGCCTGTAGCAAAGGAGCGGCATACCCTTTTCCAATATAATCCGGCTCCCCTATTAAAAGGTGAATTCCTTGATCATGCAAAGAAGGCTGATAATACGATTCAATCACATCGCCTTTCACATTGTACACCTCAAAATAACTCATTGGAGTCCCGTCAATCGTTCCTAAATAAAGGGTTTGATGCGGATCATGAATCGCCTGGTAAAAATGCTTTTCAAAAGCAGGAAACGGAATATTCAAATGCCAAAACGGATGAACGTACTCTTCTTGCATCCACTTGTGGACAAGCCGGACGTCCCTTTCATATTCAGCGCGAATGAACCTAATACGATGTTTCATCCAATTAGAGCCTCCTTATGAAAGAAAAGTGGATTCAACACAGATGTGTATCGAGACTGTGTTTCCAGCGAACCCGTCAGCTCATCCATATCTTCAAATCTTGTTAGCAAATTCGCTTTTGAAGGTAGTTCCTTTGAGCGGAGCAGGCTGTTTGTTAGGTCAGAAGCACCATATTTTTCTTCATGAGCAAGCAGTGTGTCTTTAACAAGTGCCAGCAAGTCTTCTTCCTTTGCCAGCCCTTCTGTTCCAAAACCATTAATCAGACCAAATAAATGATTAAAGAAGAAATAGTAACGGAGTCTCTCGACTGCTACATCATCTGCACAAATGGTTTCACTTCTGACGCTCAAGTTTTGGACAAGATTTGCGAGTAGATTCTTTTTAGATTCACTATAATAGTAGCCTTGGTTGTCACGATAATAGAATGTGTCTGGGTAACCAGCCTTCAGCTGCACCACAGCATTTTGCTGATGGGCTTCCAGCGCAAGACCATACGTTTCAAACAACCAAAGCATCGGCTCTAACGAAATAGTTAAATAGTGTCTAAACCAATCTTGGCTGACTGCCTCTGTTGATCTACCTTCTGCATCTGCTAGTTCATGAATGATCCCTGCTAAGCGTGATTTTCCTCCATACGCATGATCCTGACATAACCCAGCGATTAAGCTGGCCTCTTTTTCATGATGCAAAAATGGATTTTGACGAATGACCACCTCAAAGCCAGATTCCGTCTCATCTCCTTGAATAGATAGATACGCAGGATCTTCAATCACCCGAAATCCAGAGAATCTGTCATATAAAGAAACGCCCAATTCTGTTTTTAATATGCGAGACATCTCCACCCCACGATCAAGTTCCTTTTGTTTGTTGACGCGCAAGGAGTTCGTAATTTTCACAGGGACAGAGAATTTGAGCATGTAAGCAGAATCCTTTTGATAGACGGTTCTAAAGGAAGAGGTCGCTGTGTATTCAGATCCTAGAGGTCCTAGATACGTCAATCTCCCGTCCTCCACATAACGCTTTACAAACACCTTCTCCATAACCACTTTGACTTGGAGTGGATGGATCGGAATAAGCACATATTCTCCGCTTTCTGTTAGTGTATGCAGCCTCTCTTTTTCATCCGGCATCTGGCGTAAGAGCTCCTCTAGCATGAGGTTTGCCGCAGACTGTGAAATAGAAGAATCCTGAAGCACAATAGAATGATGTGCTTTAAAGTAATGAAGCTGGAAAGATCCTTTCAGCTCAGGAGAATAAATCTCTTCCTCCGCTTCTGTCATTCCTTGTCTACTTTTTGGTGTAGGGTGCGTTAAATGTCCAAGGAGTAGTGACTGCTCCGCCTCGATATACTCAAAATCAGCTTGAGAAAGAGCAGCTTGATCACGTTCTCTCGCCTTTAAGAATCGTTCAATATTCCGGCAGCTTAAAATGATGCGAAGCATGAACTCATCCTCTGCATCTGTGCGGCCATATTCAATGAGAAGTTCCTTTGAACATAAAGCAACAAGTGTTGTGTAATCGACTATCGTTCCCTTTTGTTCACTGCCTTGCGGGCGAAATCGAATCGGAAAATCAAATAGATGACGTCCTACAGATGAAAAATATCGAATCGGAATCACGAGTTCAAGATCTTGCTTTGCTAATTTTGCCACGAATACAAGTGAGCCGTCTAATTTGGTCTCTTTTTTTGCAGATCGATCGATTCCTGTTTCACGTAAAAAACAGTTTAAAAAGCTTTGCATGGTTGCATTTTCAGCCATTTGTTTATATTGACTCAACGTAGTACCCTCCCGGATTGAATATGAGCGATCCCGATATCGACGATGTCAGAAAGGATTTCTTCTATATGTGTGATGGTCGTTCTCGGATTTAACAAAGTGAATTTTAAGCATGTATGACCATTTACCACTGTTTTTGCGACGACAGCAGTACCTGTTTGGAATAATGTCCGATGAATGATCTTATTGATGTCATCCGCTCGCTTTTCATCCATAAATCGAAACACAACTGCATTAATTTCTGGCTCAGGATTGATCACTTCAAGATAATCATTCTGCTCAATGAGAGCAACCACATCCTGCGCAAAATGGATCGTATGGTCAATGATGTCACCAAACCCTTCTTCCCCAATCAGACGAAGAGAGAGAAGTAATTTCAGTGCGTCAAAACGGCGCGTCGTTTGTACAGATTTATTGACGAGATGAAGAATTCCTTCCAGCTCATCTTCCTTTGGATTGAGATAATCTGCATGATAATCAATCAATCCAAAATGTCTTTTATCCTTTAGCAAAAATGCCCCGCAGGAGATCGGTTGATAAAATTGTTTATGAAAGTCGATCGTCATTGAATCAGCAAGTTCAATGCCGTCTAGTTTACCTCGGTAGGTTTGGCTTAACACAAGGGCGCCGCCATATGCAGCATCTGCATGAATCCACAAACCGTATGGCTTGGCGATGTCATACACATCTCGAACAGGATCAATACTGCCAAAATCAGTTGTTCCGCAAGTCGCCACTACTGCAAATGGCAGCAGGTCATGTTCCTTTAGTTGATTGAGCTTCTGCTTTAAATCGTTCAGGTCCATTCGATGATGCTTATCCGTCTCAACAAGCACGACTGCCTGTTCCCCTAGACCTAGCTGGGATGCTGATTTCTTCACAGTGAAATGAGCATTCTTAGAGCAGAGAATCCGCATACGGTGAGCTTCGCTTGGTAAACCTTTCTGCTGAACATTCCATTGCCATGTGTTTTCGCAAAATGCATCTCTCGCAAGAAGCAGCCCCATATAGTTAGATTGGGTTCCCCCACTCGTAAACGTCCCATCTGCTACATCTCCATAAGAAAACTTCTTACATAGCCACTGAAGGATGTCCTCCTCAACCAAAGAGGCAATGCCACTTTGGTCAAAGGAATCCATTGATTGGTTAAAGGAACTCACCAACACCTCTGCAGCAAGTGCAGGGATAAGAGGTGGGCAATGAAGATGCGCCAAGCATTTAGGATGTGACACATCAATTAAATGTGGCAAAAGGTGTTCTTTTATATCTTGAAAGACAGATTCAATGGGTTCTCCAGACGGTTGAAATTGAAATAATGATTCGACACTAGCCGCTAATTTCCCAGGCAATATTCCGCTGTACGGTCCTTTGTCTTTTTGCCACTCAGCAAGTAAGATGTCGATTGATGTATGGAGAGCTGCTTGGAAGGATTCCCTCCCAATCTGGCTTTGATTAATAAATAATGAATCAACAGAAGACTTAGTTGACTGCATCGTAAACTGCCTCTTTAAAAATCGCGATGACTTTTTCAAGCTGTTCTTCTGTCATGATCAATGGCGGTAAGAATCGAATCACACTGCCGAAACGGCCTCCTGTCTCAACAATTAAGCCTTTATCGAAGCAATTCTTTTGAATATGGCTGGCTAGCTCTGGATACGCTGGATAACTTCCGTCCACATCCTGTTTCTCATTT
The DNA here is from genome assembly GCF_037104745.1 of Bacillus sp. FJAT-53060. Taxonomy (NCBI): domain Bacteria; kingdom Bacillati; phylum Bacillota; class Bacilli; order Caryophanales; family Bacillaceae; genus Bacillus; species Bacillus sp. FJAT-53060. Next base: position 2,347 of record NZ_JBAWSW010000022.1, on the reverse strand, counting down.
GGATTGACTACTTCAACGCCGATCATTAAACCTCTTCCTCGCACATCACCGAGAGCAGGTACTTGTTTTTGGATGTCTTTTAGGCTATCCTGCATACGCTCACCCAACTCTTCCACATGATCAAGAAGATTTGTTTCTTTTATAAATTTAAGCGTAGCGGTTCCAGCAGCCATCGCCATTTGATTTCCTCTAAATGTGCCAATATGTGCACCTGGATTCCATTGATCCAAGTCTTTGTCATAAATGACAACTGAAAGCGGCAGACTCCCTCCAATTGCTTTTGACAATACAATGACGTCTGGCACAATGCCTGCATGTTCAAAGGCAAACATCTTACCTGTTCGGCCAATGCCTGATTGAACCTCGTCGATAATGAGCGGAATTCCTTTTTCTTGTGTGATTCGTCTCATTTCTTTCATCCATTCAATGGATGCTGGTATGGAGCCGCCCTCGCCTTGCACGGCTTCAAAAATCATTCCTGCTGGTGGAAGAATACCACTTTCAGGGTCATTTAATACACGCTCAATATAGGAGCTGGAAATGCGGTGCGAATCTTTACCGCCAATCCCAAATGGACAGCGGTATTCATATGGATAAGGTAGGAAGTGAACATCTGGCATTAATCCTTGCACTCTTTCCTTTGGAGACAAATTCCCGCTTAATGACATCGTGCCGTGTGTCGCACCATGATAAGCCCCATGAAAAGAGAGAATCGAACGATTTCCTGTCGCTGTTTTGACTAATTTAATCGCTGCTTCTATTGCATCACCGCCAGTTGGTCCACAAAATTGAATTTTCGCTCTTTTTGCAAACTCCTCCGGCAGGCTAGAAAAAATCTCATTCACAAATTCTTCTTTAATTTCTGAGGTTATGTCCAACGTATGCAATGGCCTTTTTTCACGAAGCATACGTTCAATAGCGTCTATCACAACCGGATGATTGTGACCAAGTGCAAGTGTTCCTGCACCTGCTAGACAGTCATAAAACTCTCTGCCATCCGCATCTGTCACGATCATACCTTCGGCTTTGTGCATGGCTAATGGGAATCGTCTAGGGTAAGACCTTGCATTAGATTCTCTTTGAATTTGCTGCTCTAAAAACTGCTGGTTTTTAGAAATGGTTTTGATGGACATAATAAAACACTCCCCCAATTGATAAAGATTATCATTTTCATTTACTATACTAGAGGATGTGAGATATAAAAGTCAATTATATTCAAAAAGATAATCCGAAAAGCATATGAATGCAATATTCTCTTTTTTACGATTATTTTCGCTTATCTTTCACAAACATCTACTGTCATAAGGAAATGAATCGATTGATGCCAATACTTTTGAAAAAATTACAAATCAATCTTCCCGGTTCTTTTGTTCTACTGGTCACTGAGTACTTGTTTTAGACAGAGAATCTGGATGAAATGAATGAGAAAAACAAAGAAATATAGTAATTTTTATGGACAGTCATTTGTCTTTGTGACATATAGTGCTATTTTAAAAAGCGACGGATTCACAAGAGATACGATGTATGTCACCATCGGAATGAACTTGTTAAACGGTGCCGGTCATTTTTGGTCCGTTTGGCTTCCCAGTATTAAGTGCGATGGTTGTTGCCCTTTTAACATCATTTACTCGGTTCATAGGATTCATGACCATGATCTTTATGTTTCGCCACCAAATGGGGTTTCGCTTTTCAGTGAAATGAATGTTTCATATTCAGCGGACACATTTGAAACAACTGATAAAAATCGGAATTTTCTTCTGCTGGAGAGCAACTTTCTTATAACGGCTCCCAAATGATCATACGCTGTATATTATTCGATTCTGCCTCCACAGATGTATGAAAAGCTTATATTGGGCCATTGCTTTATCTTTGACGCATTTACTTGCTTTTTTCACTACCAACAGCGATATCTTTCAATTGCCGTCACACTGCTCCTATTGACGATTATATTAGAACCTGGACGTTCTTTTAATATGGTCATCATCAACTCCTTAGGGGCAGGTGATGACGAAGTTTCCAGTGTAATGGCGATGGTTTCAGTTTGGGGAATCGGCCTTCTGATTGCTTATATTTTAGGTTTTCAGCTTGAGCTAGAACTGATTGGGGTTTGAATTTCTTTTATCGTGGATGGATGAATGGGGAAGAGGCATCTTCATGTATTGGTGATGGCGTCTAAAGGTATGGACGGAGCATCGCTTCCACATAAAAAGGACTGCGGGTTGGTCTTATCCCTGTCAAGTAGACAATTATAAAAAGCCTAACCTGCCAGTGTGTGACGGTATTCTACCGGAGCACACTGGTTTAATTTTTTCTGGAATCGATCGTGATTATAGAATTGAATGTAATC